>JAEOUI010000138.1 GCA_016839425.1 Promethearchaeota archaeon | reverse complement strand
ATACAATTGTAAATATTTTAACAAATTATATCAAAAGACCTGATGAAATGTTCCAGCAAGCATTGTATGGCATAAAGCTTTCAATGAACGATCAACAAAGGCGCTATGTGTTAAAATCGATTTTAAAAGAACCCGGTTTGAACTTGACAAGTTTTCGAAGTTTTTTTAAAACAGAAGCCCTTGAAGTAATACCAGAGCTCGTACAATTGATTGAAAAGGGATATTGCAAACAAATCGAGGATAAGTTAAAGATGACCGAGCTGGGTTTGGAACGCTCTGATGTGATAAGTTATTGGCTATATTCCAAAAATATAAAGCAATTGATGGAGAGCTACGAACCAATATGAAATTGTCTATTTTATATCGAGGGGTTTTAAAAAGTTGTAACTACAAGTGTTCCTATTGCCCTTTCCATCCAAAAGACGAAAATGAATCCACGAAAAAAAAAGACCGGGAAATGTTAGAGAGGTTTGTGGGATGGATTGGAGAACACGAAGAACATGAGTTTTCAATCTTCTTCACACCTTCGGGAGAAGCACTCATTAAGCCAAGATATCAAGAAGCTTTAATCAAATTGAGTAATTGTTCTAATGTCAAGAAAGTCGTTATGCAAACAAATCTTTCTTGCGATTTGGATTGGTTAAATAGAACAAACCGAGATCGCGTGGCACTTTGGATCACATTCCATCCGAAAAAAGCTTTAATATCACCTTTCTTGAATAAGTGCCACCAGCTAATGAATTTAAAAATAAGGTTTAGCGTGGGAATTGTTGGCTTGCGTGAACATTTCCACGATATTGAAATACTGAGAAATAAGCTCCATCCAAGGATTTATCTGTGGATTAATGCCTATAAAGATGTATCAGACTATTATTCTGCTCAAGAGGTTGAGTTGCTAACTAATATTGACCCCTATTTTTCCGTGAATAACAAATGGCACGAAAGTCAAGGGCGCTCGTGCAAGGCGGGAAGAACTGTGATCTCTGTTGATGGTTACGGACGCGCCTGGCCTTGCAATTTCGTTCGAAGATCGATAGGAAACATTTACAAGTCAGATTTAGCAGATATTTTAAGAGAAGAACCTTGTGAAAACGAATTTTGCCATTGCCACATTGGTTATGTGTATTTGGACCACCTTGAACTTGAAAAAGTGTTTGGAGAAGGTATTTTAGAGAGAGTGCCAATATCATTTTTTTGGTCTAAGCCATTGAATTAGAGTAAAAATTAGAATTTTTTCTCTCTCTATTAGTATTATTTTTATTTTGAATATTTTTAAGAAGTTCACTCTTCAACCATATAGTTTTATAAAGCATCGATATATTTGATAAATACAGAAAAACAAAATTGAAAATGATAATATCATGTGGCGACATGGAGATGTTATAATAGAAAAAATAAAAGAACTTCCCGAAGGAGTGTCTAAAAAGAAAACTCACATACTCGTAAAAGGGGAAATCACGGGACACGCACATAGATTCCAAGATCCTCGCTCAATCCAACTTTGGGAAGATAATGGTGCCTTATTCTTCGAGGTTATAAGTTCAAGCGCTTCCTTAATACACGAAGAACACGACACGATTGAATTTCAAAAAGGAACTTATCTTGTAAGAATTCAAAGGGAATATACGCCCAAAGAAATTGTGAGAATACGGGATTAAGACCTTCTACAAATATTTTTTATCACGGGGAAATAAATGACAACAAATAAATATAAGAAGATTCCATCTTCCGAAGCAAAAAACCTCATTATTGAGGATACAACCCTAAAAGGGCTGGAAGTCGACGAATTTCTCGACTTGAGAAAAACTAATATAAAACAACTTCCCGAAGATTTAAAAACCCGACGCTTAGATGCGAGCGATTGCGAAAATTTAAAAATCCTTCCTAAAGGTCTTGAGTGTTATGAATTGACGCTTCATAACTGTCCCTTTGAAGAAATTCCTTCGGACATAACAGTAAAATTCAAATTAGACCTTTCTAATTGTTCCCAATTAAAAACATTGCCAGAAAACCTAACGGTTGGATCTCTAGTACTTAGGAATTGTAGTTCTCTGGAAAAACTTCCAGAAGGTCTAAGGGTTAATTTTCTTGATGTTTCGAATTGTACTTTCTCAGAATGGCCTGATGACATTATAGTTGAATTTGGTAATCTCATCGCACGAGATTGCGAAAACATTACTACATTGCCAGCTTCCTTAAATAACATCACGCAATTAGATATTTCGAACTGTGTTATGCTTTCGAACATTCCAGAAGGCGTCAAGGCCTCGGCTTGGATCGATATTGCTAGAACGCGAATCACAAATCTCCCAAATTCATTGAAGAATGTAAATTTAAGATGGAGGGGTGTACCAATCACTCATAGAATTGCCTTCCATCCTGAAACAATTACTTCTGAAGAAATTTTAAAGGAAGAGAATGTTGAGTTGAGGCGTGTTATGATAGAAAAGATGGGGTATCAAACCTTTATCAAGGAGGCAAATGCTAAATTAATCCATCAAGACGAGGACCCTGGAGGACCTCGGATGCTTTATAAAATAGATCTTGAAGAGGACGAGCCGCTTGTGTGTTTATCAGTAAATTGTCCGTCTACTGGGAGAAATTACATAATACGCGTCCCACCACAAATGAAATCGTGTCACCAAGCAGCAGCATGGATTGCTGGATACGACGATCCAAAAAAATATAAACCGATAATTGAGACTTGAGTTGATTATAAAATGGCAAAAAAGGGAAGCAATAACGATAATAATCTGGAATCACCTCCTATAAACGAGTTGAAAGATGGAGAATCAATCGAAGTCAAGAGCAAAAGTAGTAATAGCATTTATACAATTCGATATACTGGGGGGGTCTATTCCTGCACATGTCCAGCATGGCAGTTTCAAAACAAACCTATTGAAACGAGGACTTGTAAGCATATAAAGGAATTTAGGGGAGAAGCTGCAGAAAGGCAAAGGACAGGAACTTCGTCTTCAAAATCTTCAAGCGTTTCGAAATCCTCTAAAAAAAGCTCTCCTGGTGATAAATCAAACTCACAGGTATCTGTAATGCTTGCACACAATTATAGGGATTACAACATTGATCCAACTGGATGGCTCATGAGCGAAAAATTGGACGGCGTGAGAGGGTTGTGGGACGGAAACGAGTTTTACTCGAGACAAGGAAAATTATTTTACGTGCCCGACTGGTTCAAAAAAGACCTGCCAACCTTTGGCCTCGATGGTGAATTTTTTATAGGTAGAAAGCGTTTTGAGGACACGTCTTCCATCGTTCGTAGACAAGATAAATCGGAAGATTGGAAACAGGTTAAATACCTCGTTTTTGATTCTCCTAACTTGAATGGTGTATTTACCGAACGCTTCGAAGCCGTTAATAATTGGTTTGCAAGCATGAATTGTGAACAAGTAGAAATCGTGGAACAAATTCCTTGCAAGGGCGAAAAACACCTTTGGGAAGAATTTGAGAAAATCATATCTATTGGAGGAGAAGGTTTGATGGTACGAAAACCTGACGACGAATATTTCGACGGCCGGACGAGCAACATGCTAAAACTTAAACCCGTACACGATGCCGAAGCGCTCGTGAAGGGTTATACTGATGGTACGGGAAAATACAAGGGCATAATCGGCGCATTGATCGTAGAAACGCCAGAAGGCAAGGAATTCAAGCTTGGATCTGGTTTATCCGATAAAGATAGAGAAAAACCGCCTGAAATTGGCTCGATCGTGACTTATAAATATACCGAACATACGAAATATGGAATACCCCGACATCCACGATTCTTTCGGGTAAGGACGGATGTAGAATGGGAAGATATCGTCAATTCTGACGCTCCCGAGCGACCAATTTCCAAAATTACTGCTACAAAAAAAGCAGTATCGGCAAAGAAAGAGGTTAAGGCTCAAAATATTGACAAAACCAATGAAATCTCCTCAGGAATGTTATATTATTACGAATTGGTTGACGATAAATCTTCGAAATTTTGGGAGATTCTTATTGACGGAGCCTCATTTACAACTCGATACGGAAAGATTGGGGCCAAGGGTACATCAACAACCAAAGATTGGTCCTCTCCCGAGGAAGCGAATAAACAAGCAGATAAATTGCGTGAAACAAAAGTAAAGAAAGGATACAAGCTTGTAAAAGAAGACGCAAATAAACCTGCAAGTAAACTCGTTGTTGAAAAAAAAGAAAGTTCAAAAAGAAGCCCACAGACGGAAGAAGGTAACCCTGCGATGAGTAATAATGGAAAAAGGTTCTATTTCGAGTTAGTAGACGAAGAGTCTTCAAAATTCTGGGAAATTATCGTTAACGGGTCGTCTTTTACAACTCGATACGGAAAGATTGGAGCCAATGGTACATCAACAACC
Source organism: Promethearchaeota archaeon (assembly GCA_016839425.1). The sequence goes on along the minus strand of JAEOUI010000138.1, from coordinate 959 downwards.
AAAGATTGGCCTTCTCCCGAGGAGGCGAATAAACAAGCCGAGAAGCTTAAACAATCAAAAGTTAAAAAGGGATATATTTTATTTGAAGGTAATTCTAGCGGTACAACTTTAATACCCTTTGAAGAAATAACAAGAAACCTAAATAACTACGAAGATCTAAAGAAATTCAGTGGTAAACCAGTAAGGGATTTTTTTACCGATTTCGTTGAGAAAAAAAAAAATAAGATAGATCCTAATGTAGTTTATAGGATTAGTGTTCCAGTTGATGAAGAAGAAGATGATACTTACACCTGGAACGACTTATTTTCGATCTTCGTAAATGCTGATGGCGTCGAAAATACAACTGCATTGATAATTGGAATGTGGGGAAACTGGGACGAGATAACAGAAATGTCTCCAGATGAAGTGGTTGAATCTTTAGTTACAGCTCGGGATAAGTTACCAAAATTAAAAATGCTATTTTTTGGAGATGTAATCGTGGATGATTGCGAAGTTTCTTGGTTGCACATGACAGATCTCACACCTATTTTTAAGGTATATCCTGAGCTTGAATATGTAGCAATTCGGGGAAGTAACGGCCTCTCTCTTGGGGGAATAGAGCACAATAACCTAAAAGGGCTGGTTGTACAAACCGGAGGGTTGGCTCGTGAAATCTTACAGCAAATTATTTCAAATAAACTTCCTAGCCTAGAACATCTAGAAATATGGTTAGGTACGGATTGGTATGGTGGTAATTGTACCGTTGATGACCTTAAGGAATTGCTTCTAGGAGGATTATTTCCCAAGCTAAAATATTTGGGGTTGCGAAACTACCAGAAATCAGACGCTCTTGCCATTGGTCTTTCAAAAGCGCCTATCCTGGAAAGAATTGAAACCTTGGATCTTTCCTACGGTACTCTTGGTGATAAAGGAGCGGAGGCACTATTGAACAATCCCTTGATTAAAAACATCAAGAAATT
>JAEOUI010000137.1 GCA_016839425.1 Promethearchaeota archaeon | reverse complement strand
ATGGATGCATTTATCGATACAAGACGGGATGCGACGTGTTAGGGAACCATTCGTTCAAATTTTTAACATTTGATGGGAAGTATCGAAATACCACGATGACTAAAACCTTTCAAGTAGTAGACACCAAGCCTCCAGACATATCATGCATTTATCCGTTAAACACGACTTACCATTCAAGCACGATTTTCGTGAATGTTTCCAGCAAGGCAGTGGATCTATACAAGTCCTGGTATAAATTGTATAATTTAAGTGCTGATTCAGATGAAAAACTGATAGGATATACAAATGGTACCGGCTTGAAAAATGGCTGTGCAAACTTGACTCTTGGAGAAGGTGTCTATAGAATTGACCTATTCGTTCAGGATACGGTCGGCAACGTGAATAGCACCTCGATAATCTTTACGGTAGATCTAAGTTCCCAAGAAGAGCATAACGAAGGTGGCAATAATAACTCATTACCACTTACTGTAGAAACAATCGTGATTACCATCGGAACCCTCTCAGGAGTAGCTCTCGTGGCGATATTTGTATTTTGGAGACGAAGAAAGAATCCCCTACGTATCTAACCTACATTTTTTTTTTCTAATCTTTTTTAATTAAGGACTAATGGTCCCTAGCGACTATTTCCCCTTACATCTTTAAATAGTCAACATTCCTTACTTATCTTAAGGTGATATCATGGAAAATAATGATCCTGAAAAAAATGGATTAGCAACATCTCAAAACCAACTAAAGGAGCACTTGCTCAAGCTCAACAAGCTGTTCAAGCATCATTTTGGATGGACTCTCGTGTATTTTACCCTTTCTCTTGGAGTTGGTATTATCCTGATCTACGCGATCTTTACCGACCAGATTGATACTACGTTCCCGGATCGATACGGATTATTCGGAATAATTATTTTAATAATTCAAATCATCGTTATTTTCATCTTGATAGGCGTCATAGGAGCACAAGTGTATTTCTACGGTTCATTTGTTAAAAAAGAAAATAAAATAGTAAAGGAGAGATTGCTCGTTAATAGCAATAAGGCGTCCTCAGCTACTAAGATGTACGGAATCGTCCCATATGTCAATACAATTGTCGAGTTCTTCAACAGGTATTCCAAGAAATCAGATGAAAAACAGAAAAACGGTGAAAGAGCTAAATTGAGCACTCTTGTCGGGCTATTCTTATTCATGAACATAATAATTGCATTCTTCGTGTTTTTTCTATCCACGAGATTGATAAACGCAGGTCATCTCGAAAGCACCTTGGAGCCCATTTTTGCGATCGTTTTTGTGGGAATGACAATCACGCTATTAATGAATCTCGGTACTTCAATTAAATTGCGAAAAGCTTTTGAACTCTGGGAGAGCATTTTCCCGGAATTGGATTCTTGGGCCGAAAATCTTGAAAACATGCCAACAAATGACACAATTTTTAAAGAATGAGGAGATAACTCTATATAATCCGTGGTGATTCTAAAATGACCCCTTCACGTCGTGGCAAGTTCGAAATTTGGTCCGAAATTATGGAATTTTGCTTGCGGAAACCGCGCTCTCAAACGTGGCTCCTGCGTGAAGTTCGCTTGAAGACTGAAAAAGTCAAATTAACGCTCGATTTTCTATTATCACGGCACTTGATTGAAGAGGTGAAGGATGAGAGCATCACTAAATATCATACTACCGAAAAGGGAAAAGAAGCCTTGCTTCAGTACTATAATCTCATAAACGACTTTTTTAATTTAAAATAAAGAAAAAATTGAGCCAAAGTTCACTTATTTGAATAAAAGGGCTTTTTAAATTTAGTTAAATAACTGAGTTAATATCTTAGAAATATCCTCCTTTTCGCTTATTGTCATCCCTTTAAAGGGGTAAAATCGTTTTTTCCCCTCAAATTCAAAGTAAAAATAGATATCGATATACTTAAAATCTCTTGGTTCAATATCATAATCGATAATCAGATCTAGATTAAGAGAGACGAAATTTTCCGCAATTTTTAATGAAGTTCCATTATATTCAGACGAAACATCAAAAAAAGCACCATGAGAATTATCAATAATTCTTTGATTTGTTATGTAATAGATTTTTTCATAAAACTTCTCATCCATCCTAAAGGTACTCAGAGTGCCGAAGGTACCAATAGCAATACCGACTAAACAAATGATAATCAAGTAAAAAAAATCATTATTAAAGTCGAATAATAATAGGATAAACATACCAATGGATCCAAGCAAAATTGATAAACATAAAGCTAGTATGTAATTCTTGGCTTTTTTAAAAGATTCTAAGTCAATAAATTTACATTGCCATAGTATTTCTTCAT
>JAEOUI010000136.1 GCA_016839425.1 Promethearchaeota archaeon | reverse complement strand
TGGTCAAAAAACATATCTAAAAAATAATATAAAACAATATCTTATTGGTTCCGATATAGTTTTCGTAGTAACTGATTCTACTCCGAAAAATGCTCTCAATTCAAGAGAATTAGTCGATTTTTCTAAAAATATATTAGAAGATAATTGTCCTATAATAGGAATTGCAAACAAGCAAGATTTATGTAAAAATGATGGTAGAATGAGCGCTCAACGGGTTGAAAATTTACTTCAAATTAAAACACATGGTCTCATTGCAATTGATTCGTCCCAACGATTAAAAATATTATCTATAATTAAAAAAGAATTGGATAAAGTTCTAATACATAGACAATTAGATGAGATTAATAACCAATTTAAAGATAAATAATTCTATTTTTTCTGTAAACACTAATATAAAGAATTTTTTTTATTCATTTTCAAGTTTCTTAGTATAATATCGAGAAAACATCATTAAACAGATATCTGGTAAGTCTGCATCCGGATATGTTGTAGAAATATATCTCAACACGTGGTTGATCGTGAAAATCCCTACAAGTTCAATGTGGTAACTACCAAGATTTTTTGAAAGATTTTCTCCCGAGAAAGAAATATCGAGGCCTTTTTCTTCCTGCCAAGTGATTTCAATGAAGATATTAGGGAATGCTTCTCGTTTAACAATCCATTTTTCGTTTGTTCTCGTTACGTCTCCTCCAATAAATTCAGATAAAGGTTTAATATCGTTTTTCTGTAAAAACTTGAAAGGATCGCTTCTTTGAACGAGTACTTTCTGCATTAATTCAGTTTTTTGCGAGTAGTCTCTTTCAAATGGTTCTTCGTTTTTTATCATGCGTACGAGAAAATCCATTACAATATCGATGAACGTTGCGCTATCTTCTCCTGGAACCCACCAGACACGCTCACCAGAAAAGTAATATTTAAACTCTGCTTCGATACCGTCTCCGAATTCGTCACCGTAAAAAGAATATGCCATATGTATGTTAACTTCTGGAAACATTTCAATAGAGATGGTCCAATCCTCGTTAAAACCAATATTTTCGAGGCTTCCCCCTATATCTTCTTCAACTATTATTTTTAAATCTTCATGCTTTAAATTAACAAAGATTGGATATTTAGCTGCGCTGATATCTTCTAATTCTTTTTCGTGAGGTCCTCTGACGCCCGTTGCATCGATTTGCCCAACGGTCATGTAGTTTTTTTTTAAATCAACCATTTTTAGCAATCAAATGAATTATATGTTTTAACATTATTTGACATTAGATTTGAAGGTTTGGAATATCATTTTAAATTAGATGCTTAATTGTCTTGAAAAAGAAAGATCTTTTTAAAATAGCGAAATAATATTATTTATTATTTAAGTTAGTTGAAGGTATAATGAGTTTAGAAATTTTTGATTATTTTTCAGGTAGTTTTAGTTTAGTATTAATTGTTCTTGCAATACTATCATCAATTAATGTACTTTGGAAATATCATCAAACAAAAAGGATAGAATTTTTTTATTTTAGTATTTCTATTATCGTTTTAGTCGAACCTTGGTTTCCTGGAGCATTTTCGTTTGTATACGCTCTATTCAACAACGGAAACGGCATATCACTTCCTGTTTACCTTTTTCTCGGTAGCTTTCTCTATCCTTTAGGAATCTTTGCTTGGGTACATGTTTTCACTTCACTCATTTATTCTAATAAAAAAAAGATTTTATTAAGTTTGGCAATGATCTTTGGCATATTATTTGAAATCTATTTCTTATATTTGCTGTTTACCGATTATACTCTCGTTGGTACCTTAAAAGGTGAAATTGATGTTGAATATCATATTGCTTTCCTTGGACCATTAATATTGGTTTTGATCTATGTGTTAATAACGGGTTTTAAGTTTGCGCTAGAAACGCTAAAGTTTGAAAGTCGAGAATTTAAAATTAAAGGAAGGCTGATGATTTTCGGTTTCACGCTATTAGGAATTGGTGCACCATTAGACGCAACAATATCTTTTACGCACGAAATGCTCGTGGTAACTCGAACATTGATAATGATTGGTTTAATGTTGTTATATTGTGGATTTTTTATGCCAAATTGGATGAAAAAAATTTTCAAAGTTTAAATAGATTTATTTCTTCTCTGCTTTTATTTTTTAGAAAACTTTCCTATGAAAAAACCTTGAGTATTATGAATCGAGGGAAAAAGCCGTCCAGTTCCTAAAATATGTTTATTATCAATTAAGTAGCTCGGAGAAAACCAATCTGGAAGAGTTAAAGGTCTCATTTCATTTAAAAATTCATTAATTTGAAATTCACCCTCCTCTGGATAAAGACTGCAAGTTGCATATACAAGAATTCCTCCTTTTTTAAGCATTTTTAAAGCAGATTGAAATAATTTTTTTTGAATTGAGACACATTGGGTTAAAAATTTCTCAGATTGGCGCCATTTTAATTCTGGGTGAGCCGAAAGAGCACCGCTCCCTGTACAAGGTGCGTCTAAAAGAATCTTATCGAATTTTTTTTGATCTCGTAAGGGAGGATTAATGCTGTCTGTATTGATTATTTTTATATTTTCTCTTTTATTTTCATCCAGAGAATACTTAAGCTGTAAAATTCGAGTTAAAGAAAAATCTAGGGCAATTATTGAACTTAAATCGTTGCTAAAACTCGAAATTAATAGAGTTTTAATCCCTGGAGCAGAACACATGTCACATATATAATCTCCAGGTTGAGGATCTAAAACTTTAACCACTGAAATTGATGCTTTATCTTGGATTTGAAGATTTCCCCTTTTATATATCTGACTTTCTATACATTCTTTTTTAAATTCTCTTGGTAAGATAAATAAATCTGAGATATCCTTGTCATGTTTAAACTCTATATCGTGTAAAGAAAGATAATGCTCAAAGTCTTCCAAAAGCCCTGTTGTAGCATAAAAAACCCTATCTTCTTGTTTGTCATTAATAAAATGAATATTTTCATTAATAAAATCCATTGTGGATACGGGTAAAAGCTTTTCAAAAAAAAAATTAGGTATGGCCTCTTTGATACTCGTTTTCTCCAATTTAGATTT
>JAEOUI010000533.1 GCA_016839425.1 Promethearchaeota archaeon | reverse complement strand
GAGCGAATATAAAATTTATTATATTCTAAATCCTTGAAATAGGTATAATACCCCTTTTCAATAATAAAAAACTCATCAAAAGGCTCATCGTTCGAAAAAAATAATGTTTCTGAGGTTTTCATCTTCGGTAAGCCTTTTTTAAGCTCCCATGGTTGTTTGAAACTGCCTTGCAATCCAATTTCTTTAAGTTTTGTCACTAAATCCTTTAATAGATTTGTATCAAAATCTTTAAATTGATCTCTTTTATTCATCAAGGATATTCTTATCCTATTAAGCCAAGCATGTTCATTTTCATTATTAATCACATCGGGAAGGATTGTGTTAAGTATTTCCAGAAATTGATTTTTCTTTTCCTTAATCGGGAAATTATGCTCAATAGATACTTGAGTTGCTAGATTTTTTAATAAATGGAAGAGATAAATTATAAAATTAGTAAAATTTTCTGTCAAATTCCAAAATTGGAAAGCTATAGAAACTCTAAAACATGCAATTTCAAAAGGAATATTCAGGCGGACGGGTATGGACACTGGAAATTTTAGAGTTAATACTAATAGTTTATTCTTTTTAATCGAAACACGGAAATGATTATCAATTAAACCGTTAATGCCCCAATCATTTTGTTTAAATATCTTTTTTAAGGTTTCAATTTCATTTAATGAGAAGGGTGTAATGGACATTATAAGCTAGTGTAGTATTACAGATATTATTTCTTTTCTAGTTAAGCTAATAATAGAACAGATAAAAAAATTTTACATTAATTTTTTAGAATTATGAATAGTGAGATATAAATTGGTATAAGGTTGATTTAAATATGGGAAATGGTTTGTGTTATTTGAAAAGGAATGCATTACTTTTTGAGTTTGTAGAATGAATATTTCAAAATTCAATCAAGAGCTGGGTAATAAACTCGCAAAGGCAAAAAATCTAGAAAAGTTTAATGATTTGAAAGAAGCCATTAAAATATGGTTAGATATCTCAGAGATGACTTTGCAAGCGTCTAAAGACCCTAAAATTGATAACCATTTCCGAAATATGCTCATTAGAAAGACTCAAGAAATTATCGAGCATGTAAGAGAATTAAAAGATAAATACCAGCCAATACCTATTCAACAGAGCAGAGAAAATATTCCTGAGATTTCTGATTTTCCAGAAACAATTCAAGATTCTGATTCGGATGGCGAGCGCGATGAAATCGATCAAGTCATTGATAAGATTTCCAGAGGCTCCAATCAAGAGCTGCAAAAAATGAAAAAAATCGAGAATGCGGATTATAAAAATTTACCAAAGGGATTTATTCCCATAGAACCTTCAACGAGCTTTAAACCTATTACTCCATACAATGAGAAAGCAGTACAACAACGTATAGAAGATGCAGATAAGATGGATATGAGTATTTTCACTAAGAATGAGAGGAAATCAGAGATTGACGCTAAGAAAAAGTTGATTATATGCTTTGCTTGTGGTGAGGAGAACCCCATCAATGCTCAAATCTGTACACATTGTGGCACCAAATTATAAAATAAAAATATTTACTCACCTTCTCCACTATGAAATTAATCTTAAATAGTTATAATTCAATATTATTCTAAAGTAAAACAAAGAAGGGTTTGATTATTTGGCTAAAGAGAAAAAAAAGAAAAAGAAATCAAAACTAGAACAAAAAATGGAAGAGGAAAAAATACAAAAGATCGTAAAACGCCTTGAAAGTGAGGATAAAGAAACAGAACGAGTTAGAGTTGAAGCAAAATTAGTAAGTTCGGATCCTAAACAACAAGGTGTAAATGTAAAGATACGGGTTCAAATTTTAGATGATTCCTTTTATGCAAAACAAGCTAAATTATTTTATAATGCCGGCACTGAAAATTTTGAAGATGTAGACTTAGAAAAAATTGATATGGATAATTTCGCTATTGTTTTAGGGAATATTCCTAAGGAAATACAAATTCTCTATTATGTTCGATTATTAGATAAAAGCGGCGAGTGGACACAATTTCCCAGACCAGAATTAATTAATCCCGATGATCCTACTCAAGAATTTGACCCTTATTATACCTTTTCTGTGGAGGCTGACGGAAGGATCTCTTATAAAAAGCTCTGGGACGACGATGGGTTGATGAAATGTCCTGTATGTCAGTATGCTTGCCAATCTACTTGGAAGACTTGCCCTGAATGTAATACTCCTTTATATGATACGACTCAGGCTGTTTTTATGGATGAACAAAAAGCAAAGGAAAAAGCATTACAAGAAAGATTAAATGCTGAACCCACTTGGGAAGATGCTACGGACGAGGCATGGAGGAGCTTGCCCGAGTGCCCTAATTGTGGATATACCGTACAGCTTGAATGGGCTAAATGTCCAGTATGTAGTTTTGACTTATCTACCGTTGATTTACAGAAAAAAGCTTCCTATGAGGAGTTTATGACCGAGGAAGAAAAAGAAACCGCGGAGCAGATGAGCGAAATCAAGAAAAAGAAAGAGGGCTCAAAAAAGAAACTGAAAGATGCCAAGAAGGAACCTGACTGGGATGCTGAGGAAGGAATCGATATCCTTTAAAAATTGAAAAATTTTTCCCTATCTTTCATAG
>JAEOUI010000135.1 GCA_016839425.1 Promethearchaeota archaeon | reverse complement strand
TAAAATAATTTTGGCTAAAAAAAGTAAAATTAGTAATTAACAAGGTTAAAACTATTGAAATTACGAAATAAATATTGTTCTTATTCTTCATTTTTGTTCATTATATTCTTGGTTATTATAGAATATACTCTAAAAAAATAAAAAGGTATCCAAAAAAAAATTCAAGAGATTCAATGATCTATATTATATAGCATACATAAATACATTTAATACAATTTTCATTTACCAATCCAAGAGATAATATAATTAAAATTTTCAGCTTCAACGATGTCTAGTTGTTCGATTTTCCACTGTCCCTCAATTTTTTTTTCTTTTGCTGTTAAGTCCCAGTGGCAAATAGCAATACCAATATCCAAGGGCGTGAATTGATTATAGATTTCTTTTCCTTTAATCGTATAAAAATGATAAACATTTTTATCTTTTTCTTTTACAATTCTCCAAGGTTGTCTATTACTTGCCGAAGGTCCAAGCCTTACCATTTCTAGTAATGTTGAATATATTTCGGAATCCACACTAAACAATGGTGAATTAAACTTTTCTTGAAAAAAGATTTGCTCCCATGGTTTGCGTTTATTCGCTTTTATTGCAGCTCGTATGATTTTTTCTTTAGTTCGCCTTTTTTCAGGATAATGTCCAATAGGTGTTATGGCTGGAACGATTTCGTTAGAGGATGCGTTTATTTTTTCAGAAAATAAGCTACGATTAAAAAATCCTCCTAACCAACAGGTGCCCAAACCCAAATCAGTTGCGTACAATACGACATATTCCATCAAATATCCATATTGCTCTCGGTCGTAATCCGATTTTTCAATTGCCCCTACAATGAAATTTTGTGCTCCTTTTATGAGTCCATAGGTACCAATCTTTTTTTGTTCGCTAGGATCGAATTCAGGAACCGAAACGAGTTCAAACCGGCATTTTCCTGCCTTTTTTTTGAAAGGCGTATCAATTGTATTAAATATGAATGCTTTTTCTAAGAGTTGGATTTTTTTAGGGTCAAGTGGTTTTGGATCGTAAGTTCGACGCGATGTTCGTTCTTTTATTATGCTTGTAATTGGTTTTGAATATCATTATTTTATTTATAAAGGGAAATCTTTTTTATTAAATTTCAATAATGAAAAAAAATTATAATTATTTTCTCTGATCCTAATTTTTAATGAATTGTCTAATTAATTATGAGGATTTAGATAAAAACTTTTCATTTAAAACATTAAATTTTAATAGGTTCAATAACTGAAAAATAGATTTGTTCAGTTATAATATTTATAACCTTACTATTTGTTCACAAATCATAAAGCTTTTTTAACAATTTTCAATAATTTAATTAAAAAATGTGAAATTGTTTTTATGAGAAAAAAGTGGTTTAAATGACGACAATAACAGATTTAATCCAAAAAGGAATAATAGATCAAAATAACGCCGATAGGCTGATTGATTTAAACAATGAACATGTATTAAACATAGTTTGCGAATTTACGGAGCGTTGCAAGCCAAATAAACTAAAAGTTATTACCGATTCTAAAGAAGACATTGATTATGTTAGAAATAAGGCGATAGAGTTAGGAGAAGAAGAAAAATTAGCTCTTGAAGGACATACCATTCATTACGATGGTTTTTTTTCGATGTCAAATCACGATCAAGCCAGAGATAAGGAAAACACTCGTGTTTTAATACCTAAAGGCGAATACGCTAGTCCTTGGATAAATACAATAGATAGAGACGAAGGCTTAAGCGAAATTATGGAAATCATAGATGGATGCATGGTGGACCACGAATGTATCGTTCGATTCTTTTGTTTAGGTCCAAAGAATTCAAAATTTTCGTTGTTAGCTCTCCAACTTACCGATTCGTTCTATGTCGGACATTCAGAAGACCTTCTTTATAGGACTGGATATGAGGAATTTAAAAAATTGAATGGATCTAAGAATTTTTTCACGTTTATTCATTCCTCTGGTCAACTCACGGGAAATCCTCCCATAACAAAAAATCTTGATAAGCGCAGGGTTTATGTGGATCTTAAAGAGGACAGAGTTCTTACTGTGAATAATCAATACGCAGGAAACAGCTTGGGCTTGAAAAAACTCTCCTTGCGTCTTGATATTAATAAATCAAATCAAGAAGATTGGCTTACAGAACACTACTTTATTATGGGTTTGCATCCAAAGGGAAAAAATCGAATTTCTTATGCAACTGGTGCTTATCCTTCTGGATGTGGTAAGACATCAACAGCAATGCTTCCAGGTCAAACTATAGTTGGAGACGATATTGCTTATCTTAGGATATGGGACGATGGTTTTGCTCACGCAGTCAATATTGAGCAAGGGGTATTTGGGATAATAAAGGATGTAAATCCAAAGGACGATCCTGTAATATATGAAACCCTTACAACTCCTAAAGAAACAATTTTCTCAAATGTTTTGATTAATAATGGTAAACCATATTGGCTTGGGATGGGCTCTGATTATCCTAAAAATGGATTCAACTTTTCTGGGGAATGGACAGAGGGGATAAAAGATCAAAACGGAAAAGAAATACCGCTTGCTCATCCTAATGCTCGATATACGGTACGAATCGAAGAATTGTCAAACGCTGATCCCCACCTTCATAACGCTGAGGGCGTTCCAATAAGTTGTATATTTTATGGTGGAAGAGATAGTGACACAATGCCTCCCGTTGTAGAAAGCTTCGACTGGGAAGGCGGTGTTTTCTTAGGGGCTACAATAGAATCTGAAACAACTGCCCAAACACTTGGTGCACAGGGCGTTAGAACTCCTAGTCCAATGGCAAATTTAGATTTCATCGTGGTACCGCTAGGAAAGTATATTGAAAATCACCAAAAATTTGGTAATAGTCTCAAGACTCCTCCTAAAGTGTTTGCAACAAACTATTTTCTCAGGAATAAAGAAGGAAAATATATGAATGGAATGCTAGATAAATTAGTTTGGGTGATGTGGGCGGAATCTCGCTTTCACGAGGATTATGACGCAATTAAAACACCTATAGGTTTTATCCCTAAGTACGAAGATTTAAAAGTATTATTCAAGGAATACCTCAATCGTGATTATCAAAAAAATGATTATCTTGAGCAATTTTCTATAAGAATTACTAAATTACTTGAAAAATTAGATCGCGTGGAAACTTCCTATAATAAAGAAAAAGACATTCCTGAATTTTTCTGGAACATCTTAAACGAGCAAAGAAGCGAATTAAAAAAGCTGAAAGAGAGCTCGGGTAAGGATATTATTAGCCCCGAAGAATTTTAATCTTCAACAATTTTATTTTTTCTTATTTCGTCAAATATTTCAAGACATTTTTGAAAATCAACTGTACCACTTTCCGTAATGATAAAATTCTTTTGTCTTGCGATATAGCTCATGAGATAGTTTAATTGGTCTTGTTTAATTATATATTTCGCGTTTTCCAAGATAATTTTTGAGATCTCTTCCATTTCTACGAACTTTTCCACTAATTTTAGGGCGATCAAGCGATGAGCATCTTCTACATTTTCTCCTGATTTTGCAGATGTTTCGATATAATCCATGCCTAATTCTAATGCCAAAGATTCTCCTTCTGAATATGATATTTCTCTTTCTTCTAAATCTATTTTATTACCGACGAGTACAATGACCGCGTCCGTGAGTTCAACTTTCTTCACGTCTTCGTACCATACATTTTTTACATTTTCAAAAGACTCTCGACTTGTCACATCGAATACGATCATGATTGCTCCTGAATCTGCCAAGTAAGCAGGACGTATTCGCGTGAACTGGGGTTGTCCAGCAATGTCCCAAATGACGAATCTAACCTGAGAATTCCCTAATGCTTCGAACTTGCATATTTTTTTACTAATATAAGTTCCAATGGTTGCTCGATAATCTAATTCAAAAATATCGTTCACATATCGTTGAACTATACTGGTTTTTCCAACACCTCCATCTCCTATGAAGCTGAGCTTGCACAAATAATCGTCAGAATGAAGTTTCATTTTTTGAAGAGTATCAATCTTTCTATCTACTTTTTTTACTCCATAATCCGTGTTTATCTTGGGAATGACTGGACTTACGGGTCTACCGTCAAATATGCGAGCTACTTTTTCGGCAGCTAAAAAAGCGTATGGAAAATATGGATCGATTACTGAAAGGGCATGTAAAACGGTAACAAAAATGCATTCAGGTCCCGCTTCGCAAAAAATAAACCTGTATTGATCTGTATCGAAAGTTCCAGCTCCAAAGGTACCTAAATCGAAATCAGAGGTTATTTTCTTGAGGATCAAATCTGCAAGAGCGCTAAAAGCACCAATAAATTTCTTTTCGTCTGCCTTTTCTGGAATTTTCGTCAAAAAATCAACGATAAGACCGGCTCGATCTACAATCAAGACGGCAATTAGATCTTTTCCTATCTCTTGCTTGTACCATTGTAAAAGTGCTTTAAGCTTTTTTCTATCAAAATACAATAGTATCATCCAAAAAATTATTTTAGATATGAATATAATCTACTGCAATAATTTATATTCTTCTTTGTAAAGTGCTTATTTTTGATAGAGTAAAAAATCAAAAAGGAAATTTAAAACATCCAAAATGGATCTCAATCGTCATCTTTGACTACGATTATGTCGTCATCGTGTTGATAGAATATTGCCATGGGATCTTCTACTTGTACGATCTTGGGCCCCTCTTTGGCTTCTAAACTCTCTTCAAACTCGTGAAGGTCAACGACTTCTATTTCTACTTCTTCGATCGAAGGCATTTGACCCGTAAGGACCAGTTGTACGAATTCTTCTTCTAATTTGATTAATTGAAAACAATTATGACATCGAAACACATTGAAAATACCTATATTAGATGTCCTGGCCCATTGAGACCAGCAGGATTTATGAGCGATAGTCTCGCAACTTGGACATTTTACCATGTTGTTCTTATCTTTTTTAAAACAAATGGAGCAAGATACCTTTTTATTCAGCTCAATAGGTTTTTCTGCCAAGTTCCTATAAAAGGGAAAATTCTCGTAGGGAATTTCTGCTTCAAAACCATCGTGAATGAGGGAATACGACGAATAAGTCTTTTTATGGTGCAAAATATCAAAAATTCTCGGCAGTTCACTTAGATTTTTAACATCATGGACGGTACAACCAGTCATTCTTGCAAGATCCAATAATTTTCGATCTTGGATAGAATTATTTTTTTGAATTCGTACGACATCGAGAAATAAAGGCATGTCTTTTACTTTTTCAATAATGTTTTCCAGGACGGGAACATATATATCTGGAATTTCGTGTGTTTTGTCGTCTGTAAGAACGATGATTCGAAAACATTTATCCGGAATTTTTTTATAAACATCAATGATAAAAGTAACAGCGACCATGATCCCTCCAGAAACATTAGCCTTGACAATCATTGGTTCTAAAGATTTTAAAGCTATGAGGACATTATCGGGATTAAGCGTAAATTCCTGCAAGTAATTTGGGCCGTCTTCTTGGAAGAGAACAATGTTAAATCTATCGCTCCGATCGAGCTCTTTCTTTTTAGTAAAAAAAACTTCTAACGCATTGTAAACTAAATTGAGCTCTTTAGGAGAATAACCTGGTGTAAGTGCATAAAATATCAGAATATCTTCGGATCTAGACGACATTTGAAATTAAATAATGTTATACCTTATGATAATATCTCTCTCTATATAGATTTAACTATAGGGGTATCGATGGTTTCAATCTTACGACTTTTTTTTCTCTGTCTATTTCAATAAACCTTTTCACTTCAAGATTGTAGAGAAAATCGTTTAATTCTGAAGGATTCATTTTCAATTCAGCCGCTAAATCATCCAGATGGTCTTGATACTTACGAATTAACTTGAGCGTTTCCTTATACTTGTTAAAAATTGTGTTGACAACATATTTTAAAGAATCCATCACATTGACTCCCGTCTTGGTGTTAATTTGAAATAATTTAGAATTTTTAGGAATTTTATATATTGAGGATATTTCCTTTATAGAACGAGAGTTCTCCTCTTCTTGCTTGTTGGCACAAAAAATAATTGGCAAGTCTGGTTTAAGAATTTTTTGAACCGATGCTAGTATTTCTATAGCTTCTGAATCGCGGGAGGAGTCTATAGAATCAATCATAAATATAACAGCGTCAGCACCATTCACTAAAACATCCCTCATGACTTCCATTCTTAATAAGCCGGGAGTCCCAAATAAAAAAACATCAAATCCATCCACTTTTATTGAAGCTAAATCCATACCCACGGTGTAAAATTTTTTATCACGACCTTGGGTCTCGATATTCATTGCCTTCTTGTCGAGGTATTTAATATAACTAGATTTTCCACTTTGAAGGGAACCTATAACTACGATTTTCATATCCGCTCGCTCTTTTGTATAAACGATTAATGAATATATGATTCGTTATAATTTTAATAAGGCTTATAAAAATATATTCTAATAGGAATTATTTCCTTTAATAATGCATAATTAGAAATTTAGCCTAATAAATGTTTATGGATTCCGTTCTTGTTTATTTGTTATTAATATTTATTTGAAATTCCTACAAATTTATCATATTTTTTCAGGATCTTAAAATAATGTTGATTTCAAGCAAATTAAAAAATCTAAGGCAAACATTTAAAAACGAATATTTTTCTAGTTATCCTTACTCAAAAAACGACCGTTTTTGTCAAATAAAAAATAATATTTAAAGATAATATTCTCTAAGAATCTGATCTATTATATACATTTTAAGACCGAGATTGATCATAAATGACGAATAATGCACATTTTCCATAACATTTTTAAATTATTTTGTCGTATTAATTCCTAAAAAAATTCTTTGCTTTTTAGAGATAAAAAAAAGTAAGAAAAAAAAACGACGATCTTTAAAATGCAATTAAAATCCAATAAAAATTGATAAGTTATGACAAGCAATAACATAATGGTTATAGGTGGAGGAATTTCAGGTATTGAAGCGAGCCTTACGCTTGCAGAACAAGGATACAAAGTAATTCTTGTCGAAAAAACCTCCTCCGTGGGCGGAAGAATGGCCCAGCTCGATAAAACTTTTCCTACGTTGGATTGTTCGATATGTATTTTAGCGCCTAAAATGGTGGAAGTCTCGAGACATCCGAATGTTGAGCTTTTAGCATATTCCGAAGTTCAAGAGGTTAATGGAAAGGCTGGAAATTTCAATGTTAAGGTTTTGAAAAAAGCAAAATATGTAAATTGGGATGTTTGTACCGGATGCGGCGCCTGTAGTGAAAAATGCCCGATGAAGAAGATCCCAAATGAATTCGAAGAAGGGATGGGTAATCGACAAGCAATATATATTCCATTCCCACAAGCCGTGCCAAGAAAAGCCGTAATTGACTCAAATAAATGCCTATATCTCACAAAGGATGCGTGTAAGCTATGCGAAAAAGAATGTGAGGCGGGAGCAATAAATTGGGAAGATAAAGACGAAATTATTGAATTTAATATAGCCTCTATCATCGTGGCAACAGGTTTTGATCAACTCGACCCTTCCGTTCTAGATAGATATCATTTCGGTGAATATCCAAATGTGATTACAGCAATGCAATACGAACGTCTGTTAAGTGCTTCGGGACCGACCGAAGGAGAATTATTGCGACCTTCAGACGGGAAACACGCACACGATATTGCCTTTATAAGTTGTGTTGGATCAAGAAACGAAGACCTTTGTGCTTACTGTTCGAAATTTTGTTGTATGTACCAAACAAAGGAAGGCGTAATTACGAGAGAACACGCTCCAGGAACTAAAGTAACCATCTTTTTTAACGATATAAGGACGATCGGTAAAAATCAAGAAGAATTCATAGAAAGGGCAAAGAATGAATATGGTCTTGTTTACTATCGAGGGATTCCAGGAGATATACGAGAAAATCCTCAGGATCACAATCTTTATGTCAAGCACGCAAATTTAGATACGGGCGATGTTGAGATAAGCGAGTTCGATCTCGTTGTATTGGCCAATGCCGTGATTCCAAGGATCGATGCAGGCAAATTAGCTTCGATATTAGGAATTGATCAGAATGAACTTGGATTTTATAAAACCAAGAACTCGACTGAAGATCTACGATCAACGCGCGATGGTATATTCGTCACAGGATCTTGCCAATCTCCAGACGATATCGCAAATTCCGTAGCAAAAGCAGGTGGTGCCGCAGCCTTGGCCGCAACCTACGCTGCTCCACTAACAAAGGAAGAGTCTAAAGTAATTCTTCCTCCTCTAATTCCTGTAAATCCAGAAGCAAAACCCAGAATTGGAGTATTCATTTGTCGTTGTGGGATAAACATAGCAGGTTATATGGATGTACCAGAATTGGTTGAATACGCTAAAACTTTACCTAATGTGGTTTATACAATGGAAAACAAGTATAGCTGCTCTCAACTCACGCAAGACATCATAAAAGAAAAAATAACGGAATTAAACTTGACTAGAGTAGTTGTTGCTGCTTGTACACCCCGAACTCACGAGCCATTATTTCAGAAAACCATTCGAGAAGCAGGACTTAACGAATATCTCTTTAATTTTGTAAGTATTAGAGAATTGGACTCTTGGGTACACATGAATGACAATGCTCGAGCAACTGATAAAGCAAAAGATTTAATTCGAATGGGAGTCGCTCGCGTTGCTGCACAGAAACCCGAATTTAAAATTATAGGGCAAGTCATTCCTGAAGCGTTAGTTATCGGTGGTGGTGTGGCAGGAATGAGTGCTGCATTGGAAATAGCAAATAAGGGCTTCAAGGTTACTTTAGTAGAAAAAACTGATAAGTTGGGAGGTCAATTGAATCAAATTTATAAAATAAATTTTGATAGAATTGATTCCAAGGAGTTTTTAAAAGAAAAACTCGACGAATATAACTCTCAAAAAAACATTAATACGATTCTTGATTCTGAAGTAGTCGATGTGAAGGGTTCCATTGGAGATTTCAAGGTAAAAGTGAAAAATAATAACGATGGTAAGACAAACCTCATAAATGTAGGAACAATTGTGGTGACTACAGGCGCTTACGAGTACAAACCCGAAGGATGGTATGATTATGGAAAGAATGAAAATGTAATGACACAGCTAGAACTATCTGAAAAGCTCAGGAATCAGGAATTAAAGGATGGTGAAACGCTTGTTTTCATACATTGTATAGTATCGCGACAACCTGAAAATGGAAATGGATTTACATATTGTTCCCTTATATGCTGTTCCGAATCAATACGACACGCTCTTTACGTGAAAGAGAATTACCCAAAATCTAACATATACGTCCTCTATCGCGATATCCGAGTAGGTACTGACGAAGAGGTCTATTACTGGAAGGCGAGAGAAAAAATCAATTACATCCGATTCACTGAATATCCTATAGTCGAACAAAAAAACGGGAAATTGAATGTAAAGGTTTTAGATATTTTGACGCAAGTAGATTTGACAATTGATGCCGATAAAGTAATCTTATCAACTCCTTTAGTTTCCTACGATACAAAAAAATTGGGAGAAATGATAAAATGCGCTAGAGATCAAAATGGATTTTTCTTGGAAGCACATGTCAAGCTCAGACCTGTTGATTTCGCAACTGATGGTATTTATTTGGCAGGAACCTGTCACGGTCCAAAGGGAATTGCCGATTCAATATCGCAAGGAAGAGGGGCGGCAGCTCACGCACTCATTCCGCTCATTTCTGGTGAAGTTGAAAATGAACCCCTAATATCAGTTGTAAATCCTTCTTTATGCATTGCTTGCCAAGAATGCGAGCGCGTGTGTAACTTTGGTGCTATTGGTGTAAATTTTGATAATGAAATTTTAGTCTCGGAATCCAATCCCTTGTTATGTAAAGGATGCGGAGATTGTGCTGCCGCTTGTCCGGCAGGGGCAATCACAATGAGCCACTTTGCGGACGAACAGATTTTTCCAATGATAACAGAAGCTCTCAAAGGGGCATATGTGGACGAACGACCGCGAATTGTGGCCTTTCTCTGTAATTGGTGCAGCTATGCTGGCGCTGACACATGTGGCGTCAGTAGATTTCAATATCCTACGAATATACGACCGATTCGAGTCATGTGTACCGGCAGGATACCAAAAAGCTTTATCTTGCAAGCTTTTCTCGAAGGTGCGGACGGTGTATTTGTTGGAGGGTGTCATATTGGTGATTGTCACTATTTAGAAGGAAATTATGATATGCTCCAGCGGTACAACGAGATTAAAGACATTTTAGCATCAGTTGGGATTAATCCGAATCGATATCAATTAGAGTGGGTTTCGGCGAGCGAAGGAAAGCGATTCTCCCAGGTAGTGACCACCTTCGTGGAACGAATCAAGCAATTAGGTCCTCTTGAATCCAAAGGGGACAAGATTGAACAAATTAAAGCAAAGGAGGTTGCCTGAATTGACAGAAAGAATCTCAAAAAATTCGAGTGATTTGGATCTTAACTTTCGATATGAAATCAGCGATCAAGTTGGTGCTAAGTCGCTTCTAAAATGCATACAATGTGGTGTATGCAGTTCAGGATGTACGGTTACTGAGTATGTAGATATGCAACCGCATCGAGTGGTTGCATCGTGTCTATTAGGATTAAGGAAAGAAGTTTTATCTAGCCAAGCCATATGGACATGCTCCTTATGTCACAGGTGCACAGAACGATGTCCAAAAAATGTGGATTATTCGTTTATCTTGGCGCTACTCAGAAACTTGGCCGTTCAAGAAGGAAATGTGCCAAAAGAATATTCTGGCACTATTAACACTATCTATAACAACGGATTTGTAGTCCCTTATACAGGAAATATGAAAACTACAATAGATAAGAGGAGGACTAAAATAGGATTGCCTCAATTCGTTGGCCCAAATCTCGAAGAGATCCAATTTATCATTAATAAAACGGGATTGAGTGAATTAATAGAAAAGAAAAAGGAGGGTGTTAAATGATGGAATACGCGTTATTTTTAGGGTGCACAATTCCCTTAAAATTACCCCATTTTGAAAAGGCGTTCAGAGAACTTTCGGAGGTTTTAGGGTTAAAATATAAGGAAATGGAAGGAGCTGGTTGTTGTCCGGATCCCGTTGCCACTCAATCGCTAAATATTGATACATGGCTCACTCTGGGGGCTAGGAACTTAGCCTTAGCCGAGAAAATGGGCTTGGACATCATGACGATTTGTTCGGGATGCTACGAGACATTAAAGACAGTTCATGTTCTTCTTGAAGAAGACAAGGAAGCATTTGATAGGGTTAATTCTATCTTGAAGCAAATTGGATTCGAATACAAGGGTACATCGAAAGTCCTTCATTTCGTTGAACTTTTCAGCCAAGAAGGGATGCTCGAATCCATCAAGAGTAAAGTCGTAAAATCTCTCGAAGGATTAAATATAGCATCTCATTATGGATGCCATTTAATTCGACCGTCTAAAATAATGAAATTTGACCACCCGGAACGACCCGAAAACATTGATAAGATATTAAAGGCGTTAGGCGCAAGCCCAGTAGATTTTGCTACAAAACTAGAATGTTGTGGCTATTGTGCAAGATTACAAGACGAGATTGGGACTAAATTGGTCCAAGATAAATTATTAGACCTAAAAAGCCTAGAAAAGGAGATTGATGCCGTCGTTGCCGTGTGTCCTGCTTGCTCTACTCAGTACGATCGAAAAGAAAAGGTAATCTCAAGAAAAACTGGTGAAGAACTTGACATTCCAATCCTATATCTTCCCGAGCTTATGGCTATTGCACTCGGAGTTGATGTAAATAAACTCTCCCTCACTCAAAGAAGCGTGAATCCAACCAGGCTAATGGAGAAATTAAAAATATGAATTATTAAATCAAATTTTTTACGATAATAATGTAATCAAACAACATGGAGAAATAAAACAAAAAAATGGAGTAAAGCACGAAATGATTATTACCCAACAAAAAGATATAAATGAAATTTACGAGATGGTAAAGCAATATT
>JAEOUI010000134.1 GCA_016839425.1 Promethearchaeota archaeon | reverse complement strand
CGCAGATATCACGAGTTATCTCGATTCGCCCATAGAATATACGATGCTAACGGTCACTAATCCCATATCTTTTTTATTCCTTAATTTTAAGAAATAACTTTACATGATCAGATTTTTTGTATTTATTAAATTTAAATAAAAAAATAAGAATGAATTATCAATCGTCCAAGAATAGGATTGTTATAAGATTTAAATCTTTATAGAGTAATGGGATTATCTCTGATTAATAATTATTAATATAGATGCAATATTTAGATAAAAATGTTCTTATAAAAACTTAGAAATAGAAAATTTTCTTTGATACTTAATATAATACTAAAAAAATAATGAAAAAAAAAAAATAAACAAATTAAGTAAAAAGATATTCAAATGCTAATTGGTTATAATTAGATGCAGTAAGATCAAAAGCATCAGAAGTATATGAAAATGCTCGAATTTCGTAGTAATCAGTACCGCTAGCATTCATGTATATATCAGAGTCTACTTGATACCACTGATTAGTGAAATTTATTGGTGTTGAGAAATACACGAAAAATTCTTTAATAAGTGAACCTGATATAACCATTTGGATTGCATATTGTTGATCAGGAGCGATTCCTGAAAATACACATTTTAGACTTACCTTGTAAAGTCCTGGTTGTGTTAGAAAAAAACTCGTTGCCGAATTAAGAGTGATGTAAGAAGAATCCGAATATTCAATATCCTCGAATTGAAAGAGATAGTCATAGTCAAGCGTATGGGTTGTAGGATTTGTCGTATTCTTATCAAGATCGTCCCATAACGCAACGATAATCGTTCCATCCGTGCCATCAGTTCCATCTATGCCGTTAGTGCCATCCTCTCCATTCGCTCCTGCCAAGTCTAGAATCTCGTATGAAATAAACATATACGCACTAAAAAATAGTCCCGCAACTGCTAATACGCCTAAAATAACAATAGCACCCTTATTATTTCCCATAATAATACCTCCATTTTTCAATTTCAAACTTCATTCATTTAATAATCTTATTTTTTTGATGATTTATTTAATAGTAGAAATACTTGATTTATCATATAAAGGAATCTGGTGCAAAATTGAGATATAGATATTCCAAAACACAAGATTCTCTTCAATATAATGCGATAGAAATTAATAATTATGATATAATCACTGGATTTATCCATTCAGATTATAACTTTGCAAATCATATCATTTAGAATGGAAAAATGTAAAATGAACTTATATAAATGAAAGAGAACATAAAAAAATTCCATTCAATAAACCAAGAATGTGAAAAAAAAAAATAGATTTTAAGGTAATGCGTATTCTATTGAAAGAGAGTTATACATAGCGGCACTATTAACATCAAAAGGATCACCCGACTGTGCGGCCCCCCTAATTTGAAAATTATCGGTTCCGTCACTATGAACATATATACCCGCTTTTACATGATGATATATTGTACCATTGCAGTAGAAATAATCAAACATTTCTCCAGTAAACCATTTTCAATCAATTGAATCCAATATCTTTCACCCGTTTCTAAATCTGAGAGAAATACACTGACTGTAATTTTATAAAATCCTGGAGTCGTTAAAGTAAAATTCGTTGCACCAACGGTAACATAGTTTGGATTTATTGTTTGGTTATCAAGATATTCCAAGAGGAAATTATAATCTTCAGTAAATGGGGGTGTATCAATATTTTTATCAAGATCCTCCCATAACGCAACAAGGATCGTCCCGTCTTCGCCATCGAGGCCGTCCTCACCATCAATCCCGTTAAATCCATCGGAGCCGTTTATGTCTCCTGCGCCGAAAATCTCGTACGAAACGAACATATAAGCGCTCAGTCCCAATCCCGTCACGGCTAAAATACCTAAAATAATGATTGCTGCAGTATTATTCCCCATAATTTAACCTCCTATTTTTATTACTTGTTTCAATTTTCATTTTTTTCACTTAAATCCTATTATTATATTCATTTATAATTGTAAAATTGTAAAATATAATATAAAAGAATCTGGTGCAATTTTGAGATACTATTATTCCAAAATCCCGCACTCTTGGCGATTTAGCGCGATAGAAAGTAATAAACCTGATATCATCTCTTGATTTAGCATTTCGGATAGAATTATAAATTATGTCATTTAGAGCGTAATTAGTATTGAATAAACTGAAAATTCACATGGAATAGTGTGATTTTATCAAAATTAATAATAAAAGAAGTTAGAATTAGCTAGGCATATAATTATTAGAATGAAATCAATCAATAGCACTGTTTATATCTGTTATTTGGTACTAGATCAAAAAGATCCGATCCTGTTTTGATAATATTGATAGAAAAAAAGGAAAAAAATGATTTTATGTTAGAATGTATTCGATCGATAAGAAATTATAAATATCTGGTTGAGGTAATAAAAAAAAAGCATCTCCATATGACGCTCCCGCTCGTATTTGGAAGATATCGGTTCCATCGCTATGAACAATAACGCTTGCTTTCACGTGATGATAACCAGTGGCGTTACAATTGTAAAAATCAAAAACCTCGCCATAGTCATTGTTTTCAAGCAATTGCACATAATATACTTCTCCAATATCCATGTTATCTAATAAAACATTTAAAGTGATTTTATAATATCCTGGTTTTATTAGACCAAACCTAATGCTAGAATTACTATCAATATAATTCGGATTAAGTATTTTATTATCGTCATATTCCAAGAGAAATTGAGAATCAGTGTTATAACCTATTATTTCCTTGTTTTTTGAAATATCTTCCCATAAAGCTACAAGCGTCGTTGCTTCCTCTTCAGTTGTTATTTGACTCCCTTGAGTCCCTAATATCTCATAAGATACAAACATATAGCCACTAAGAGCTAAAGCTGCGATAGCAACAATCGCAAAAACAACTGTTACACCATTACTACTTTTCATAATAAAGTAACCTTCTGTTTTTATTCGTCCAAATAATTATTTATTCCACTTTTATTTTTTTAAAATTTTATTTGAGTTAAATAAATGTAATAAGTATCAATATTCCATTTAATAACCCCCAAGTGCAATCTAAATCGAGTTGCATTAAAAATTAAACATTTTTCGCATTTAAAATTATCCATACTATTTGCTCCGTATATATAATTAAAATAATCCTATAATACCTTCTGGAATACTAAAATATTATTGGATCATAATTAAATTTGAATAAACTTCTTGGTTCGCTCATTTGAATTTTATTTTTCTAAGATTTAATTAATAAGATAAATGCGCGATGTAAATTCGATTTACAAAATATTGTCGGGGTTACCTATAAATAAAATGTTGATTTTACATTAATATTAAAGGACAAATTAAAGAACTACCAGACCGCTTAAATAAAGTACTTCTTTAATTTCAAAATTGTGAATTTGAATACATGGTAAAGCATGTGAATAAGGTATTGGGGTTAAGATAGGTGGCAACAAACGACATACAAGAAATTGAAACAGGTAAGATAGAATCAAAAGAAAAAAATGTCGCTTTTATTTGTCCAATTTGCAGGACAAAAAAAACCGTTTCGATTCCGATTGAAATCGTTTCTAACAGCGATGGTCTTGCCTCGATTTCCTTTCGCTCTGGTCAGGTATGCGAGCATATGTTTCAAGCCTTCATTGATAAGAATTTTCACATTAGGGGCTACCAAAAAATTGATTTGGAAGTCGACAACGATTCTAATCTTGGAAACTCGCGCCAATCAATAGAGTCAGAAATCGAAGCGATGATTACAGATTTTGTTAATTCTGATCACGAAATCATCGGGACAACTCTCATCAAGAAGAATAACTATATTACCATTTCTGTCCTACCCGAAACCATAGAAGAGAGGTTAATTAATGCAATTTCCATAGCTTTTTTAGGTCTCTCGAAACAAGTTTCAAAAAACCTTTTTAATTCTTCTTTCAAAAAATTATCCCTTGACATCAGTTCTAACCAGATGTTTATGACAACTATCGAAGATTTCGTTCTTTCCGTTGTTACCAGAATGGATCCAAATATTGCGATGATAGATATAGAAATTGAAGAATTAAAGACTAAAATTCTACCCCTCATTAAAAAAATCTAAGAAATTAACAATAAATAGATGTTTTTAATAAAATTGTAAAATAAATTTGAAAAAGATTAAAAAATAAAAAAAATGAAGTAAAAAAGCTTATTTCTTCTTTTTGTTGTCTATTCGCTTGATGATGATGCTTTCGGCGTGGATCTTGCAGTTCTTTAGAATGACCTTGAACCCGCCTGCTCCACCTGCGCCAGGAACCATAAAGGACTGAGTACCCATTGGAACCATTGCTCCTTCAGCTTCGTACTCTTCTTCTTCTTCCTCTTCTTCACCACCAACTGCGTTCTTGTAAGCATCAGTGTTGATGATTGGGTGTTTTACGTCTTCTAACCATTTCTGTAAGGCGTTAATGTCACTCACATCTTCTTCCGTGGCGATTTTATCTCGTAAGTCGGCTGGTAGGAACTCGTTTACCCTGTCTTTAAGGCCTTTTCCTATCCACACGATGGTTTCGATACCACCATCGTATTGCTGGTATTTCGGGCTTGCGATGTATTGAATGCTGATGCCATTAAATCCTGGCATTTGTTTACCGCCACCAGTTTGGTTCGCCATTGCGCTAAAGGGAAGTCCATTAATTGCAACTCCATCGTGATTTCTATCAACGATACCGTGTCCTCCAATTTCTGGGATCAAGAAGTCAATAGCCTCAAAACAACCGCAAGAAGTGTGTGGGTATTCCATGCCACTGTACAAATACACTTTCTCTATTTCGCCTAAAGAACGCTTTTTCATCATATCGTTAATTCCCGAATAGTGTCCCGCAAGAGCGTCGTAGCACTCTCCTGGAGGGACCTCGAAAATAGGTCCTTTTGGATCAACCTTAGCTGCTGCTCGTGCGTCAAACCAGTTAATTGAACCACACAGGCTCGTTCGATCGGGAGTGATACAACACGCATGGGTGGGTGCGAAGGATTGACAGAGCACGCATCCGTAAAACATATCCACATCGTCATCGTGAAGCCCTCGAGCTCGTTCGTCTCGAGCATTGTATACATCCATTGCTATTTTGTGGGCTTTTTCGATTTCTTTTGCATTGGTGTAGAATGTGACTTGTGCTTTCTCAACAATGGGTAATTCCGCTTTGAATAACCTGATCAAAATCGTACCAATTAATTCGAATGTGTTTAGACCTTTTTCGAATGCTTGCTGGCTTATCCTCATCCATGTAGTGTATCGCTGGTTGAGGTGCATTACGCCGTTTATATAATTTAAAAACTCGTGAATTCTTCTTTCGAAAACTGCTTCCAGGTCTTCTTCGAGTACTTTTCCAGCCACTTCGACAAATATTCCAATAGGATATTGTTTACCTTTTTCCATGTCTTTAAGGTCAGGACCGTTAATTATAACCTTACCGTCAACAGCTTTTTGATTAATTCGTACAAGTTCGAACTTTTTATCAATCTTAGGGCCGCCCAATTCGACCAACATCTGATTGCCCCTGATCCGTTCTCCTTCATAGACCGGGCCTACATCAACAGGCATATCTGAAAAACTCATATTATTAACTCACTCACTCTTTATTCTCGTTTTTTAATTTTAATAAAACATTTTACAACAATTCGATTAATTGCTCTAAAAACGCTTTCCATTCGTCGTCGCTTAAGTTGGCCAAACTGAACCTTGCGTTTGGGTGGGCATACTTGTCCAAGTTAATTGTCTTGACCCAGTTCGTAAAGTTCTTCAACCTGCTTAAAGCTTGGCTCGAATAAAACACCAAATGACCGCTAAAGATAGCCATTCCGTATTGTCCCTTTCCGTCTAAACCATTCCACTCCTTGTCGCTTAATCGGTTAGTTAGGTTCATCAAGGACATGTCGTAAAGCTTTTCGGCAGCAACTTTGCCTTTTATATAGCCATAAGAATGTCCAGTGGCACAGACGTGACAATCGATCTTGTTAGCGATTTCGATGAGATAATCGACGAGCTTTTTCCCGCCTAATTCCCATGTGAGAGATTCTGCTCCTATAACAAGGACTTTTTTCTTCGGGTCCTTTAAAAGCTTTGCCATTACTTGAGGCTCGTACACGGAAATTCCCATTTCTGGTCCGGGG
>JAEOUI010000508.1 GCA_016839425.1 Promethearchaeota archaeon | reverse complement strand
AATTGTTATGGTAATTAATCAACGTCTTCATGTTGAAAATGCCATTAAAACTCATGTATTTGAATTATTTTCTAATCTTGCTAAAATGTCTGAAATTTCATTAATTATGCCACGTCCAACAATTGAAATTCCAAAGAGAGAGAACATATTTGTTTATGCCAAATATAAAATCCCAATTCCGTTCTTTAATTTACTTTTTCTTCAAATAGAGCAATTTTGTTTTTTATTCAAATTTTGCATACAAAAAAAACCCAATATTATCTATAGCAGATTTAGTTATTTTTCTTTCGCAACACCGATTATATCAAGATTGTTTGACATCCCACTAATAATAGAAATTAACGGCATTCTTACTGATGAATTGAAAATTACGAGAAGATCCAGGATAAAATATAGAATTTCAAAATTTTTCCTCAAATTGTCTGAATTGGTCAATTATTCTATTGCAAAAAAAATTGTCGCGGTCACACCAGGAATACAAAACTATATCCAAATGAACTATAACTATAAACACGATGATATTGAGATAATACCAAACGGAGTGAACAGTGACTTATTTAAACCAATTGAACCAATAGTGGCGAAAAATTGTATTGGTCTTGAAGAACGTAAAAGATACATCGGATTTACTGGAAATCTTGCGGGATGGCAAGGTCTTGAATCCTTAATTCAGGCAGTACCAAAGATTTTAAAAGTATACCCCAACGTACATTTCATCATTGTCGGTGAGGGTCAGCTCAAGCAAGATCTCATTGATTTGACCGAACAATTACAGATTTCAGATAAAATTACTTTCACTGGAGCTGTTCCATATGAAAAAGTTCCTTATTATATTAATGCTTGTGAAATCTGCGTTGTATTCAAAAAATCTATACAATCTGGATATTCGCCCTTAAAATTATTTGAATATCTCAGTTGTGGAAGGCCTGTTGTTGCAAGTAATGTTCCAGGTTTTGAAATAATCGAAGATTTTGATGCTGGATTGCTTGCTGAATCAGATAATATTGAAGATCTGTCTTCAAAGATTATCACTTTACTTGAGAATGATCTTTTACGAAGTAAAATGGGAAAAAATGGTAGAGAACTTGTAATAAATGAATATACCTGGGAAGCTTCTGCAAAAAAGATAATACGAATTGGTCATCAAATTATTAAATGAGGAGAAAGAGGGCCTTATATGAAAAATGAAATAATTAAAAAAATTTCATCGTTATTTCCAGGGATAATATTGGGGATATACGTCTTCGGCCTCATTTTTTCAATTTACTTAAATAAACTTAATTATATTATGAGCGGATCGATGATTGCAATACCCGTCCTTATAGGGGCTGTAATAGCAAAAAAAATGAATAATGATGAATTATTAGTAAAAGATATTGGTTCTTTAATCATAAATCAAAAAATTTTTACGATATTTTTCTTCATTTTTTTTACTTTATCGCTCGTCGCAATTATCGAATCACTTCAATATTGGTATTCAATTTTCATCATAGGCGCTTTAATGTCAATTTTTATTCATATTGTCTCGAAAAATTATCATCCAAATTTAATCATTCTTGAAATAATCTTATTATTATCCAATCAAATTTTTTCATCCGTTTTACTGTCTCCTTTTTATTTCGGTTGGACCGATATATTCAATCATTTACATTATTCTCATATAATCAGTATAACCAGCCACTTGATTCCTGCGGATTTGGATCTAGCCTATGCCAATTTTCCTTTATATCATATATTGGTTGCAGAAAATGCGATGATTTGCGGATTAGAAATAAAACAAGCACTTTTCACCGCAACCTGCCCTGTTTATTTAATTTGTATTATTTTTATCTATCATATTGCACATAAATACACAAATAATCAACAAATTTCTCTTTTCACTTGTATTGCCTTTGCTGCCAGCCCTATAGTAATTTTTTATGGTAAGTATATTGTTACAAGATCTTTAGCATTTGTGGCATCAATATTAATACTCTATATTCTATACAATATCAAAACAATAAACAGAACGATACCATTTAATATTATTTTGGTGATTTTTTCGGTATTTC
Organism: Promethearchaeota archaeon; assembly: GCA_016839425.1. The sequence continues at coordinate 1,611 of JAEOUI010000508.1, read as the reverse complement.
TTATTCTTATTCACCAAGTATCGATAGTTCAAATTGTCGCCTTACTCGGTATACTTGTCTCACTTGAATATATATTATCAACTGAAAAATACATCAATTTACCATTTTATGCGTTCATTATCGTTCTATTTTTAAGTTATTGGTTCTTCGTCGCATTTGATTTCGTTAAAAGTTTGAAAGATTTTTATATTGAGGCTGGGATAGCTGGAACTCCAATTTTCGTTCCAGATCCTACTTCATATAATCCACAAATTTTTCTCATTGGTAATCTCGAAATATTGATCTTTTTATTATTTGCAACTGTTGGAATCAGTTATATCTTTTATTCTCAAAAACCATTTTATCTCACTGTATTAGCTTTCTTTGCTATTTTCGCCATATTTCTTTACGTTCCTAATCCCCTATTGAGCATCTGGCAGTTTACAGAATTATTACGATCCGATAGATTCAGTTTATTAATCAGTCCTTTTATTGCATTAATTATGGCATGCGGAATGTATGCGATGATAAGCCATTTGACGATGAAAAATAATTCGTTAAAATATGCCCTAATCCCTGTATTTGCCCTTTTCTTGATTTATTGTATTGGATCTTCTAATATTATGCCAGTATATCAGGATGCATCCAGAGAAGAGTTCAATTATGATGAATTAACAGCACTTCAAACGATAGAAGCGCATGTACCTTATGGATCAATCCTTTATTCGGATTATTATATCCAAAGATATTTTAACAAAGACAACTTTACTTCGGCCAAATATTACGGTATTCCTTATTATAGTAGTTATGTAATTGAAGATGCCAATACGGTATCCAATAAAAATGGATTATTTATAATTGCACAGGAACAATTCCAGAAAAGTGGGTTACGATTCGATAGAAAAGGATGGTTAAACCCTGAAGGTAATTTATATACATTCCTTCCTTCTGTGGAAAATATGCAGCTATTGAATCAAGAACTGAATAAAAATAACAAATTATATTCAAATAAAGCGATAGAAATGTTTTCTTAGAGTTGTTTATCAAATCTAATGCTATTATTAATAAAATTGTAGAGAATAACGAATATTATCGACATCTATCAATGAAAGGTGATCTACACGACTTACAATCGATTTGTGAAAGAAGTCGGAATTATTGGTATTACACAAGTTATAAATAATATTTTTAGTTTTTTACTTCTCCCAATTATCACAAAAACACTCGGAACATATGAATATGGGCTTTGGGCTCAAATTTCCATTAGCATATCTCTCCTCACACCTTTCGCGCTCATGGGACAGTCGATGTCCGTAGTCAGATTCTTGTCATCAGAGAGAAAAAAAGAGAATATTACAGAAGGATTTTACACAATTCTTTTTTCGATAATAATATCCGGAATAATTTTTTCTTTTTTCCTTTACTTTTCATCAGAAGTATTGGCATATAATGTTTTCAAAGACCCCAATGCTATCTATTATATTAAAACCGCTTCGTTTATCGTACTTCTATCCGCTATAGATCAAATCGTTCTTTTTTATTTCCGAATATTTCATCAGTTTAAGGCTTTCGCATTACTTACTATTTTACAATCAACGGGAAAAGTCATCCTCGTTTATTTACTCCTCTCTT
>JAEOUI010000133.1 GCA_016839425.1 Promethearchaeota archaeon | reverse complement strand
GTCAGATTGAGTCTTTTTCGTAAGAAATTAAAATAACATCCTGGATTATTTCTTATAGCTTCGTATGTTTTTTTCCTATTTTCGTTATTTAACACTTCATCTCTCGTTAGTTTTGAACCTTGAATGATGTGTCTATTTTCAATCAATCGTTTAATTATTTGCTTAATACCGTTATTGTTTATATTAACATTTTTCTTTGAGAGAATGTTTCGGATGTAGGGAATCACTTTTTCGAGATCTAGTGCTCTATTATTTTCTAAATAATCTTGAATCACTTTTAATACGAGATCTTGTTGTTTTGATATAGACACCGTCATTCTTGATCCCCTATTCCCTTTTTTTTTATTATTTATAAACGCTTTTGCTCCTCATATCGTCTATTATGGCACTTCTTTCGCTCGGAGAAAAATTCATCATATCTTTTACAAAATCTAAGAGTTCGTTGTCGTCTTTCCATTCAAAATCATCTAAAGATTCAAAAAATTGGTTGGTAAAGAAGCTTAAATCAAGACCCTTTAATTCTTTAATAATATCTTCTAAACTTTCATCTTTTGAAACAATTTCAAGTGCATCCTTATTAGGGAAAGATCTTTTAATAATGTCTAAGGAGTTCTCAGATTTTATTAACGAATCGTGAATTTTAACATCCCCTAAAATTAAATCGATATCTTCTTCTGATTCAACGATTGATATGGGCGAATCTAAGACTGCCTTCTTAAAATAGGGTTTTTTATTGCTTTTTAGTAAGTCTAATTCTTTCGATTGAACTTCGTTTTTATTAAAACGACTTTTCGTCCCTTTTTTTTTAACTTTATTTTTTAATTTTAATTCTCTGTTTGAATCCATTCGCTTGTCTATATAAACTAATGGGATTATTGAAGAAGCTGCGATAATTTCTACGGGTATCATCGCATTGACAATTAGGGGATAATTAATAAAGATTAATCCAATTAGCGAGGTAATGATGAGTACAAAAGCCCAAGTTATAATTAATTTATATCTCATTTTTCTTTTCCTAAATTCCTTTTCTTATTGAATTATATATTTATTTAAACATATAAATTTAATTTTAAAATAAAATATCTATTCTATTTTTGAGATCTTCAATGGTTTTTGCCTTTCCAAGTTCGGCTCTAATTGGAGAGGAATCTTCGATGTATTTCGTAAACCATATCGCATTTCTTTTTAATTCAGCTAGCTTGTAATGTTCAAAAGCGTATCTTAATGGGGCGCCTTTTAAGAAATTGTCTATCATTGTTTCGTAAATCTTCATATTCTGTTTCAAGTTCCCGTAATAGTTTTCAAACTTTTTAAATTCGCCATTAACAATATAATCGTGAATATGAGAAAAGATCTCTGGACGACCCATTGCTCCTCGTCCAATCATTAAAGCATCCACATTTGTTTCTTCTAAAAATTTTTTAGCGGAAATTGGGTCGTTAACATCTCCATTCCCTACTAAGGGAATATTAACAATTTCTTTTAATTTTTTAATTTTTTCCAAGTCAAGTTTTTTATCGTTAAATTTATTTAAAACAGTTCTAGCGTGTATGGTAACAAATTCTATGCCCGATTCGTTGATTATCTTCCCTAACTTTTCAATATTATCAGTATTATCATATCCAATCCTTGTCTTAAGAGAAATTGGTCGTGAAGAATGCTTTACTGCGATTTTGAGTAGCAATTTGAGACGGTTTAAATCTTTCAAGAGATATCCTCCTTCTTTCGAGTTGAGTGCTCTTTTAGAAGGACAGCCTGCGTTGATGTCTAAAATATCAAATTTATAACTTTCTAGAAAATTAATTGAAGTAATTAGATCATCAGGGTCGTTACCAATAATTTGTACGCTAATAGGTGTTTCTTTTTCAATTCTGTGTAATTCATGAGTAATGGATTTTGGACTTTTGGAAAGTCTTTTCATATAAAGCATTGGCGTACAAACCAATCCAATTTCGAAGAAGTATCTACAAAAATTCCTAAAAGGTGCTGTTGTTACATTTTGCAAGGGTGCTAAAAAGAGATTTTTTCCGGGATTATTGCGAAAAAGTTTCATCTCAAATGTTCTTTAGAGGTTATAAATTGAGTATTATCTATTCTTTTTTAGTGTTTCATATCCTTTAGCTTTTATTATATGAAATGAATTTAAAGAATCGAAATTTTAATTTTTAATACATAAGAAGGAACTTTAATTAAGAATCCAATTTTAATATAATTAACAAATAGTTAAATTATATTCAATAAAAAGTGCTCTTAAATGTACGATTACCTCAGAAAATTTAATTTCGAGAACGATGTGGGAAAAATCGAATATAAAGACGGTGAACCGCTTGCGCTAAACGAAAAATTCATTTTTTATCACAATAAGAATATATTTAGGAGAGAAATAACTCGACTTCAAAATCTCTTCAAGGAATACACCAAGAACTCTCTCGTTGCGTCAGGTATAAGAGATACATATATTAAGGAAGAATATTCTGAAAATTATTTGAT
>JAEOUI010000132.1 GCA_016839425.1 Promethearchaeota archaeon | reverse complement strand
TTGCTTATTTGGAAATTGAACGCGTGTTGGAGCAATTAGCTCGCAAAACTAAGCTATCATTGGCAGATTTAGACTTATTTCTATGGTATTTGGAAACGGGCAAAATTCTAAAATAGTTATTCCTATCTCTTTTACATGAATTTAATCTTAATAAGAGTTCTGCGATTTTTAACCAGATTTTTAAGGAATTGCGTTTTTAACATATAATACTAATTCAATATTATAAATATGTCAGAAAAAGAGAAAAAGGCAGAAAAAGAATCCATTAAAACCGTTTGGCAATACGAAAAATGGGTTTCAATTTTCGGAAAATGGACTTGGATATTAGTTTTAATAATTGCTCTATTATATTTCTTAGCAACTATTTATACGATATCATCGTATACATATTTATTTATAGGAGCAAAATTAGCCTGGGAGAGTAATAATTCGTCAAGTACTTACTACTATGTTTACGAGTTCCAACCTGTTTGGTTTTGGGATATTATATCTCCGATAATTTTAATGTATTTTGCCCATAATACTCTGCGCTCTCGATTTTCTAAACCATGTAAAGAAAAAGATTGGAATAGATTACTCGACGATGTTTGGATCGTGGGCGAAACTAGAATTCCACGAATGCTGATATGGTTTGTAATTACAGAAATCTTTGGGTTAGGGATTGCAGGCATGCCAATTTTTATAATCGCTATCTTATTATTGTACAAGGGACCACAAAAATACGAATGGAAGAAATAATCTTCTTATTAAATTTTAAATTTTAAAACTAATTAAATCATATAAATTTATGAATTTAAAGGTTTATGCCTTTTAGTACATTTGTCAAACAGGTATTTTCAAGAATAATAACAAAGATATCCCTTTGAAAATTACAGGTTAAAAACATATGAATATTCGGAAATGGAACCATTTCAAATTCGCACCAGATGGGTTTATATACTATCAAGACGAATATTTCACTTAATTGATAAAAAAACTTTAACATTACTAATAAAACTAAGAAGTGAAAAAAAATCATGACTGAACAAACAAAAAAAACAAAATCGAAAGGAACATGGAAGCATGAAGGTTGGGCAAGCTTTTTAGGTAAGATAACTTGGATCATCCTTTTAATAAATTCATTAGTATATATCTTATTAAACATTTACTGGATGTCTGCTGCTTATACTGCATGGAACGATCTCAAGACATATTATCAGACCTTAGGAGTTCCTTTCACAGCTACCTTTACTGTTGATGCGTCTTGGATATGGGGCATTGTGAGTGCAATCATCCTAATCATCTTTGCGATCGCCATCGTGAGACCTCGATTTTCGAATCCTTGTAGCGAAAAAAATTGGGACTATTTATTAGATGATGTGCTGAAATTGGGAAGCATTAGATTCCCATGGATGCTCGTTTGGGGTATCATCGCCGAAATCTTTGGTCAATGGTGGGGTGGCGCTCCAATATTTGTAATCGCCCTGTTTTTACTGTTTGATGGTCCGAAACAGTACGAATGGAAAACTTAATTTCTTTTCATTTTTCTTTTAAATTTATATTTATTTTTACATCATTTATATACATTAAATGTCCTTTATGTAAATATGGATTATTTATATGGTGATAATCGATTTTTAATTAATATTACCATTTTTAGACTTTAAAGAGATAAAAGTTATAATGATTTTCCAAAGTACTACTTTCGTTAATTTAAGATGCGTGATTATTTAAGAAGGTTTTTAAATGAAAAATCTAAGCATTTTGAAAGTTAAATATCTCAAAATCGCACCAGATGGATTTAAATGATGACTTGAAGATCCTTTCTTTAAACTAAATTAAACAATCAAAGATAAAATAAAATTATAAGGTATGAAAAATGAACAAGAATAAAATATTGTCGATTACTTTGCTATGTTTCTTTAGTGCCTTGTTTTTAGTATCTTCAATAATCCTTACGCAGGCGGCACCAGGAGATAGGGGCGTTGATGTTGTGATAGAAGGGGTACAGGATTTTCGAGAAACTGGCATAACTAAAATTGAGTCTCAAATCGTTAACACTTCTGAATTGATACTAGATACATCAAGTTATACAAGCGATTTTAAATTGAAAGTAACCGATGTTAACACTACTTTGGAATGGATACAATTTCTAATTCTTAATACGGTCGGGGCTACACCATGTGATAGTTTCAATGTGAGTAGTGGACCAATTTATGTCTCAAGCTCATTTTGCAAGGATGACGATAACGACGGTCTTTTTGAATCGTTTTGGATAGAGGTGTTTGGAGGCGTGGCAATATCGCCGTGTCATATAATTGCGGGAACCTGGACGGAATTTACGGAGCCTTTAGACGCCGTATCTCAAGAATTAATTTGGCTAAAGGGAAACGTGAGTACTTTCGATTATGAATTAGAAGTTAACGATGTATCGCAAACAATTGCTTTTAGCGTGTCATATCAACAAGAAGATTATTTCTGGTTCGATAACGGTGTTGATGTGTTTAACGAATCCGTTATATACGATGTAAGTCAAGAATATATGCTTGATTACGAGGATTTTATAATCAATCGATATGAGCGAGTGTATCAAATATCTATCAATGAAATCGTTAATCAAACCTATTTAAACGAAAATGAAGAAAGTTTTGATTATAGCTATTATAATAAACGAGTTTTACAATCCTCTTCAGGTTCCACTAATGCGGCAATTCCTGGATACGAGCTTTATATCGTATTAGGAATATGTCTCGTGAGTGTTTTAACCGTTTTTAGTACTGTATATATCACTAAACGCAGGAATTCGTTAAAATAATTTATTTAATTATTTTTTTTTTATTTTCAATAAATCAAATAAATGAAATAATCACATTTAAAATACCTTTTTTCGCTCAGTATTTAAAATTTAATTCTTTTCAGAATTGTGCGTTTTAATTATATTTTATAGTTAAGATATTAACTTATCTAAAACCTAGATTCTTTTAATTTAAAAATATTCTCTAATTAGCCTAAAATAAACTCCTCCTCCTTAATATTCCCCATAATATAAAATAACACTCAAAGTTCAATTTATACAAAAAAGAGATCTTCAATTTCATCCAATAAGTCCTTAAATAGCTGATTGAATTTCGATTAATTAAAGGTGATTTAAATGGTAGAACAAACAAAAACGGTTAAATCGAAAGGAAGTTGGCAACACGAGAAATGGGCAAGTATTTTAGGTAAATGGACTTGGGTCCTCCTCCTTGTAAATGCTTTAATATATATAATTTGGCCTATTGCTGACATTGCAACCACTTATTCTCTATGGCTCGAGGGTAAACAAGCTTATGAAGCACTTCCATATGCTTCTTTGGCAGGACCGTATCCAGCCTACCCTCTCGACGCGTATTTGATATGGGAGATCGTTAGTGCAATCGTGCTTGCCATTTTTGCTATTGCCATCGTTAGGCCTAGATTTTCGAAACTCTGTGGTGAAAAAAATTGGGATAAATTACTCGATGATGTATTCGTCTTGGGAAGCGTGAGAATCCCTTGGATGCTCGCTTGGGGTATCATTGCCGAAATTTTCGGTCAATGGTGGGGTGGCGCACCAATCTTTATCATAGCTCTCGTGTTGCTGTTTGCGGGACCAAAATCCGATAGTTGGAAGAAATAAATATTTCAAATTTTTTTTTCTATTTTTAAAGTTTTAAGAGATTTTTTGAATATTCTCGTATGCCTATGTAGCAAAACTGAAGTAGATTATTCCTATAAAATGTTCTTATTTTATTTGTGAAGAAAAATAGTGTTAAAAAATTTAAAAATAAAAAAGAAATCTAGATAAAATATTAGTAATAACCCCGTGAGGTAAGAGTGAAAAGAGAAAAACCCCGTTTTATTTTTAACCCCGTGAAAAAAGACTGATTTTTTTTTAAGCCCCTTCTTGTTCTTCGGTTTCTTCGCTTGCCTCGTCGTTATCCGATTCCAATAAGAAATCTAAAGGAATGTCAATTTCTATTTCAGCGCTCCTGAGTTTTTTCATGAATTGTCGCGCGCCGTAGTCGTTAAGCATGAGTTCGAGAAAATTTTGATAGATGCCAATTACATTGTCTAAACCCGCCTTGAAATAAAAGTCGTTGTCCTCGAAGTTGATCTTGAAGATCTCGTAAATACCCTTGACAGATTTTTTGATGTTTTCGAAGTTTAGTTCCGCTTTTTCTTCTAATGTCGTCGTGAAACCCGTGTTGATTGCATCTTCTCTAATCATTCTTATATCACCTCATAGTAAAGATGTCAACGAGCGTATAAAAAATCCTTCTTTTAAAGAATATTCTGTGGCAACCTCACGATCAAATCTAGTCCTAAAAGTAATGAGACATTTTCGAATTTTACACGACAATAAAAATCTCGAATTTATTCATTAAGTATCCAATAATCCATATGATCAATACACATGTTATGCCTATTAAAACTGCCAAAACAAGGGGGATATTTGTTGGAATGGATGTATTTGTTATCGAAAATATAACGCAATGAATGATGAATAATATAAAGGCGTTCTTTCCAATAACAGATATGAAATTTTCTTCTTGAAAGAATTTGTAGTTGGGTTTAAATAAATCAAAAATCAAGAAAACACAAAAGAAAACGATTGCTGATATACCCGTTGTTACAAGACAATATGGCAAGCTCATGTATTGTCTGCTGATTACCCAATTAAAATTAACAACCGAGATGAGATTTAAGAGAAAACCCAAAACCGTGAGCAAGATCCCATAGATAAGAAAATATCTAATCATTACTGATTTATCTTGCTCCTTTTTGAATTTGTAAATTCCTTCTGCAAGTACGGTGGATAAGATCATCATCCCGCCCCACGAAAGCGCTCCAAAAAATCCCGCTTCTATTGCGTCGTATATTAATGGCTTTAAAGTGGTTTCGAGTAAACATTGGTGAATTCCCATTAGGATTGTCCCGATACCTAATCTAATTAATGGATGGAACTCGATTAAAAAAAGCGATATAAGCCCCGAAGCTCCGAGTACTTGGAGTGTTCCCCAATGAAAGACCAGGTTTCCCGCATCGTCAAAATTAATACTGATAACTAAACCAACGAATAAAAATATTAAATATCTTCGAACGAAGTGAAGGTAGGCTTGTTTTCGTCCATCTTTTTGAAACCTTCTCATGAACGAGCTCTTGAAATTCAATGCCATCATAAAGACGAAAAAGGGTGCTATTAAATCCACATATGTCAATCCAAAATTTCCTGCATGTTTGCTCCACCAAGGTATGGATTCAAATGTCCTCGTTGTATTCACGAAGGTCATGAGTATTATAGTCAATCCCTTGAAAAAATCGATACTCAAGAGCCTAGTAGTCTTTAATTCGATTGATTCATCAGCAGAAATTTCTTGATTCATTGAAAAAATAAAAGTATCATATCATAAAAAAAATATGATTTAAAATGACAAAGGTTCATTTATTGGATAGACCGTAAATTTTAAAAGCATGAAAGCGCTAAATGCTAAATTTTAAAATTTCGCTAATATTTCACAATACAAGCGTCATATTTCTCAAATAAGAATAGTTAAATTTTTCAAATCTCATGAGTCGTGAAAGTAAAAAATGTTGTCCCAGTTACCTGTTATTACAGAATTTCAAAAATTTTTATTTAATATCTTAGAAGATCCCGTATTTTTCGCTTGTGTTATTATTATTATCCCTGTTTGTTTGATTGCATCTTTTACATGTCTCACTTTAATTTTTAAAAAAATAAGATCATTAGAGCAAAAAACAACAAAGATGAAAGAGATAAGTACTTATATCGAACACGGTGCAACCGTATATCTCAAGCGACAAGCGAAAATGTTCCTAGTTATCGGAGCAATCCTATGCGTACCTATTGGATTTACAGGAATTGAATATATGGATATCCCCATTGCTGGATTTTTAATCGCTATAGCGATCTTCTTTTTTGGTTCGGCGAGTTCTTTGTTTGCGGGATATATAGGAATGAAAGCTGCAACAAAAACCAACATACTCGTTGTTGAGGCCTCATTTAACGATCCTCAAGAAGGTTTCAAACTATCGTATTACGGGGGAATGATAACGGGCATTTTAAACATAAGTATGTTCGTGTTAGGCTCGTGGGTTTTGTTATTTGCTACGCAAGGAAATGTTTATCTCATGGTAAGTTACGATTTTGGCGCTAGCGTGGCAGCATTATTAGCTCAAGTAGGAGGAGGAATATTTACTAAATCCGCCGATATGGGTGCGGACCTTGTTGGTAAATACGAGTTAAGCATAGACGAAGACGATCCTCGAAATCCGGCAATTATAGCAGATTTGGTAGGAGACAATGTAGGAGATTGCGCAGGAAGAGGTGCGGACTTGTTTGAAAGTGCCTCTTCAGATGTTATTGGTGGGATGTTGCTCGGTCTTACCATATTTCTATTTTTGGGAGATCCAAAATTTGTTATATCAAATCTTACATTAATTTCTCTTGGTTTATTCTCGTTATTTTTTACGACATTATTCTTAAAAGTGGATCTCGCTAAGCCTTCGAAAAGTATTTGGCGCGTCTTTATCGCATCCGTCTCTTTTAACATGGTTGTATTATTGATTATAAACCTATTTTTATTCGGACCAGCTGGAATTTATCTCTTTTTTGCGAGTGCCATTGGTCTTTTATCTGCGTTTACCGCAATTTTATTAACGACTTATTACACTAGCGTTGATCATAAACCAACGAGAAAAGTTGCCGAAGCTTCCGAAGATAGTCCCTCGCTTAATATTGTTGCCGGCATCGCCACGGGATTTAGCTCAACTTTCGTGCCAATCTTGGTCTTTTGTATATCCGTAATCTTGACTTTCGTCTTAGGTAAGGAGTTTGGCTTTTTATTCTACGAGGCGAGTGGCTCTCCATCAAATAATATTTTAGGAAGTCCGCTAACAATGCCTATAGTGTTCATTTGTTTCGGTATATGGGGCGTTAACATGGCTTCGGTTTCAAGCGATACAATAATTAGCACGATATTAAGTTTTGATACTTTTGGACCGATCATGGATAACGCTGCTGGCATCGCAGAAATGGGACGAGAAGAGGCTCCATCAGACCTTCGCGCCAACTTAGATAAATTAGACGCTCTAGGCAATACGACTAAAGCCGTGGCTAAAGGATTTGCTCTGATTTGCGGTGGTTTTAGTAGCATTGTCATGTTCCTTACCTTTCTCACATCAACACAAACGCTCGCATATGATCTCAGTACTACGGCCAGACCCCTGACTGAACTCAAGGATATTTTTAATAATCTCGACTTTTTCGATCCGTTAATAATAATGGGAATCTTTGTTGGGGTTGTTTTACCATTCTTATTTTCTTCAATGGTGCTACGGGCCGTTCGAAAAGGGGCCGAAAATATGGTTAAAGAAGTCAGACATCAGTTTAAAACAATTCCTGGATTAAAAGAAGGCGCTCCTGGCGTTAAACCGGATTATGACGAATGTATCGATATTTCAGCTAGTAACGCCTTGAAAAAGATAGTTAAGCCCGTATTATTTAATATTTCATTTACATTATTATTAGGTATATTATTTGGTCCCATCGTGGTTGCTGGAATCTTGATTGGAAATTTAATTGGGTGCCTAATATTAGGATTCTTTATGAGCATTGGAGGTGCCGCATTTGATAATGCTAAAAAAGCGATTGAGTCGGGATTATTTGGAGGAAAGGGAAGTTTTGCTCATAAATCCGCAATCATCGGAGACACGGTCGGTGATCCCTTAAAAGATTCGGCAGGACCTTCAATGAACATATTAATAACGACGATGAACACTATGGCTTTAACATTTTTGCCCTTGTTCATTTTGACGGGCTTTTTTGGCGGTTTATTTTCAGGAATTTTCCTATAAATATTACTGGCAAAATAAATCATTTTTATTTTTATCTTTTAAAAGGACATAAAATTATTTTAATTTTTTAGCTATTATAATAATTATGTCAAAAGATCGCTTATCTCTAGTACCTTCAAATGTAGTAATGGAAGATTATATGGAAGCCATTTTAAAATATTATCGTAATGTCATAAATTTAATATATCCTTATATATTCCGAGAATCCTTAATAAAAATGATTGGGTTCCAGCAACTCATAATTTCCAGCACTTATAAAATAAAAAGAGAGGATGCGCGCTCTAAAAAGGGAATAGATCAAGTAAGAGAATTCGTTTCGAAAATAAACGAATCAAATGACATCATCGATCTCATGAAAGGATGGAAGGCATTCGATCTTTGTTATACCGCACCTTCCTTTATAAACCCTAATCTTGCAACTAATATTCGAAAAACTTATTGCCAAATCGGGAGGCGGTCATTTGATTGCCATCGGTGTCATCGTATTGCGTGCAAAAATAATTTAATTTGGAATGAATCTACTGTTATACTCGATTTGGATGCAAAAAATCATACAATAGAAGAATTATACATAAAAACAAGAGAATTACTTCAATTATACGACCTCGAACATTCCATAAAGTTATCTTCTTTGAATGGACTTCATATAAATATTGGGCTCCCTAAAGATGAGGGTTCTACAATATTCGATAGATCCATTTTTCATTATACCTTATATCAAGAATTGACAAACAAAGGTATTCCAATAGACGATAATTCTCTAGATCCCGTGCCCATCATTAGAGCACCTTTTTCATTGCATTATAAGAGGCTCACACCATCACTTCCAGTGAACGATAATAATTTTCTTGAAGCTATAGAAATACTCAAATTAATTGAAACTTACGAGATGAGCGAACGTCCAGAACAGGCGAAAAACGCAATAATATCCTGGAATGTTGATTGGAATGTGAAAAATTCCAAAAGTGATATGTATGAAGATTTAATTAAAAAATGGAAACCATTGGCAGAAAAAGCTATCTTCAGGGAATCCCTATACGATACAAGAATAAAAACTAATGTGGGCGATTATTTGAGAAAAGGCGTAGAAATGAATATTGAGGATGAAAAAATGGCTCTTAAATTGTTAATAAAGGAAGGAAAGACTCAGGAATTAGCGTTTAAAATTATCGAGTTAAATAAGAAAAAACGACCTAAAGCTAAGAAAGAGAATTGTGAAATAGGAGATATATTTCTAAAAACTCAAGAGGATCTTCCTAATAAAGTATTGCAAGTTCCCCCGCCAACCATACTCTTGATCATAGATAATGCAACGATGGATGATATTAAAGCGATAACCGAAACATCTCCCATATCTGTCAAGGCGATAGCTACTAACACGGACGAGGGATTTTCGCTCTTGTTTAAAAATTCAAATTTACTTCGTAAATACTCGAGGAAATGGAACTGTCGTACGATGCATATTGGTGGACTTTATAGTTCCTATCATTATTGTAGCGCTGCTGATATCGTTGTAGCAATTAAGATGAAAAGCGTCTGGGATAGAGATATTAAAATATTAAAAGAATTAGAAATCCGTCTTAATTCAGAAGAACGGCAGCTCATAGTCGCTCATTTATTAGGTTTAGATTTTTGTAAAGATAACTCTCTTAAAACGGATGGAGCTATAATGGTTTTTAAAAAGTTCATATCTTCAATTTTAAACTCAAATTATAATATAATTATTACCACCGATCATTCAGGGCAAGAAGAACTCCCTTATTTCGAATCCTTTATTAAAAAAAGGAAATAAAGGATAAGGAATCGAAAATCAAGATAAGTTTTTAGTTCTAAATGATATTGGAAAGATATTTTAATTTTTAAATCACCTAATTATAAACTAATATTTATTTGATAAGTGTCTTCCTTTTCTATAAATCATAAAATATAGGTTTTTAAGATAATGCGATGTATCTATCCTGAATGTATTTTTGATGATGATGAGATATGAGCAAATATCGAAAAATAAAATTTACTTTAAAGAGCAGGCAAACACTTGAGGGGGCGGGAGTTAAACTAAGGCGAGCTTTTGGTTTTAATGAAGATGTAAATTTATTCGATCCTTTTCTACTTCTCGATCATTTCGGCTCCGATAATCCAAGTGATTATGTTCTTGGGTTCCCTTGGCATCCTCATAGAGGAATAGAGACCATTACTTACATGATAGAGGGTGAAGTTGTGCACGAAGATAGCCTTGGAAATAAGGGCATTATAGGGCCTGGAGACGTGCAATGGATGACTGCGGGAAGCGGAATAATACACCAAGAAATGCCACAAATTAGTAAAAAAGATTTATATGGTTTCCAATTATGGGCGAACCTTCCTTCCTCTCATAAAATGATGGTGCCACGGTATCGGGAAATTACAGATGTGATGATTCCCCAGATTTCATTAACTAATGGAATTAAGGTGAGGATTATTAGCGGGATTTTTAATAATATTGTAGGACCTGTTCGCGATATAATCACCGATCCCGAATATTTGGATGTATTAATTCCTCCAAACTCAGAGTTCGTTCACGAGATAGAAAAAGGAAAAACTGTGCTCGCATATGTTTTTGACGGTCAAGGATATTTTGATGAAAACGAGGACAAGTTAAAATCAAAATATGATTTAATCCTATATCAAGACGGAGATAAAGTGAAGATTAAGGCTGACGAGGGAGCCCAATTACGATTCATTCTTGTATCTGGCAAGCCTCTTAATGAACCTATTGCTTGGCGTGGACCCATAGTAATGAATACCACTGAAGAACTCATCATGGCGTTTAAAGAATACCAAGAGGGAACCTTCATCAAGCACGAAAATATTCCTTCTCGATAAAGTTAATACAAATAAAATATTATTAGGATTGTTTAAATTAGGTTTTGCACATAAAAAATATAATCATTATCTTTCTTCCCATGGAAAGCCCTAAAGAATTTCGATTTCAATGTACTCAATGTGGAAATTGTTGTTCCGATAAGAACACCATAGTCAATGTTACCTATCACGATATATTGAGGATAAAATCCGCTTTAAAACTCACTCTCGATGAAACTTTAGTAATACTTGGATTTTATGTGTTTGAAGCCCCTCCAACTACCTTGGAACTAAAAAAAATGGTCGTGCCGCCAATTGAGACAGAAAATGGCTTGGCGTTTATGGGGCTTTTTAAAAAACCATCGGGAAGTTGTTATTTCTTTGATGAGAAAACCAAGAAATGCAAGATTTATAAAGCTCGGCCGATGTTCTGCCGTACCTTTCCTTATTCTTTTAAAATTTTAGTGGATCCCGAATCAAAGCAAAGGAAGGGTATTGAAATCTATTTTACCGATAAGGGTCACGAGTATTGCGAAGGGATAGATGAAAAAAATCCCCTGATTGATCGAGAGAAATGGGTTCAATTAGGAAAGGAAACGATCCAAAAGATGGGGGAAAACAATGTACTCATCCAGAAGTGGAATAGATCCGTAAAGACGCGCGAGATAGTCGCTTCAGCAAGAAATCTCGTCTTGACGATATTTAATTTAGAGGAAACCTAAAATAATTTTTTTTAATGCTAATTAATATTATTTTCAATTATAATCGAATATCAAGAAAATAAGTTAAAAAAAAGAATATTAAAAGTTAAATTCTATTACTCTAATTTATTTAAATTTCTTCTTTCTAATTAAATAAATAACGCCAAAAATAGAAATTGCGCTAAAACCTAAAATAATAAGGAGATCGTAACCTGGAAT
>JAEOUI010000131.1 GCA_016839425.1 Promethearchaeota archaeon | reverse complement strand
TGCCTGAGGGTGTTGGAGGACCAATGTTTAATAGTATTGAATCTAACTTAGCTAAAGCCATTTTTTCAATCCCTGCTGTTAAAGGAATAGAGTTTGGAGCCGGATTTAAAGGCTCAACCATGAAGGGTTCTGAGCATAATGATCCATGGATCGTTAAAAATGGAAAAATTATAACATCAAAAAATGATTCGGGAGGATTGATAGGTGGAATTTCTATTGGCATGCCTATAGAATTTAATATAGCATTCAAACCCACCCCAACGATTGGAAAGAAACAAAAAACGGTAAAGCTAAGCACAATGGAATCCGTTGAAATGGCATTTTCAGGAAGACATGATCCTTGCATTGTTCCTAGAGCTGTTGTGGTTGTCGAAGCAATAACTTCAATTGTAATGCTCGACTTTTTATTAATAGAAGGAAAAATACCTACAGTCTTGATATCCTGAAAAAGTCTTGTATGAATTACTTGATGATAATTATTTTTAATTGATGAAAAGATTGATTACTAAGGATGGTCCTCACGAGATATAAGCTTAATAAAAAAAATATCAAAATTGTAGATAGTTGATTACTTGAACAATGTGTTATTTGTGAAAATGGAAAATTAACAATGATATACGGAATGGTTGACTTTGAATGCAATGTTTGCAACCAAAAGATAATAGATGGTATACATCTTAGCGAGATTGCCAAACTGATTTAAGATTATAGAGAAAAAAGTAGATCATTAAAGGAAGAACTCTATTAATTTCATTTTATGGAAATTTCAGATAATTTTAATACAGACACACCTATAATTAATATTAACAAAAAAAATAAGAAAGTTTAATATGAGCAAAAAAATCGATACTAGTGGTCAATTCATCGAGTTTTACAAGAAGAAGGGGGATTATCTTGTTGAACTTTCAAATAACCACCTCATGAACAAGGAATACAAGAAATGCCTTGAACTGCTAAGTCAAGCGTTTGCAATGTACGAAAAAGGTGGTGCAAAGGATTTAGCTGAGCAAACCAAAACTAAATTTAATGAAATAAAGGCTAAATATTTTGCAAAGTAATTTACTTTTCCACATTATATAATTTGGACTTAATTTTTTCGATGTGGGATCCTTTCCAGTATATTTTTTTACAATCTGGATTAGTACAAGAAAAAAATTCATTGAAGGAGTGATATGTTTCAGGTTTAACTAAATCAATAATTGCTTCCTTTTCTGGTATTCTCTCTAGCAGTGAATTGCAAGACGAGCATCTAGCTTTTTCCATTGAAAAATCGAGATTCAAGCCCAGCTTATCTTTAAGATGGATTAAATTTTTATATGGATCTAGTTCTTCCAAATAAATACACTTTTGATCAGCTCTTTTAAAGAATGGAAGGTCTCGAGTGAGAATTATTCTGTTTGTTTTTAGCGCAAATTCGAGAAGCTTGGAATCTGGAGCAGAAGGCTCAACTTCTTCGGCATATACGGTATTATATCCAAAAATCCTTAACAATCGAGCGAGTTTACCTACCATTGCGTCGCACAAAAATGTCAATTCCTCGTTCATAATAACTAATTCACTTTCATATTTTGTATAGAAAAAGCAACTTTAAATATAACGATGATGAGAATAACTAAGATATACTTTGAAATAGGATTATTGATTCTTATTAATTATGGTATTACAAATGAATGAACTCGTAGATAAAGCAGTTAACTTTCACGGTCATCTATGTCCAGGATTATTAATCGGAGTTCTTGCATCGAAATATGTGCTCGAACATGGAAATGATTTTTCATTAGACGAAGAGCTTGCTGCAATTGTAGAGAATGATAATTGTAGCGTAGATGCACTTCAAGCCTTGCTTGGAACTTCTTTCGGAAAAGGAAACTTGATATTTCGCGATTATGGTAAAAATAATTACACGATTTTCAATCGAACGAATAATAAAGTGATTAAACTAAGTTATAAAGCCAGTAATTTTGGAAACGTGGCTCTCACGAGAGAAGAACGAATTGAAAAGCTATTGAAATCTTCTCCAGAAGAGATTTTTACAATATCCTATTCTGCAGAAATTCCTCCCGAGAAAGCTTATATACACGAATCGATCAAGTGTGATAATTGTGGAGAACCCACAATGAGCACCCGTATTAAGGAATTGAAAGACAAAAGATTATGCATTCCTTGTTATGAAAGATTAAACAGATGAGATTTTGAATATTAGACTCTAAAAAATTAAAAAAAAATTAGATCCTGTATCCATAAAAGCGATTAACCAATGTCGAAATTTTTTAAACTCTTATTTAATTACTAAAATTAATTAAGTTTTAGATAACCTTTAATGGATACCCTCTCAACATGATCATTCGCGAGTTTTCCGAAAAAGATATCGACGAAATTACCATCTTAATGAAAAAGCTTTGCATGCTCAAAGGGCAAGAGTTTGATGAAGGTCGATGGAGAGATAGTATGGAGAACAGGCTAAAGAAAGATTCAAGGTTGAAGGTGGTCATCGCATTCAATAAGGACAACGAAGAAGTCTTAGGAATGGCTCAATTTTCAGTTAGAGACACGGAAAAGGGCTTTCAAATAGGTGTCATATCGAATCTTATCGTTGTTGAGGAAAAACGGCGAGAGGGGATTGGCGAGAGTTTAATGAGAAAAGGCATAGAATATTTTAGGGAAAACCACATTAATTCCGTAAGACTTGCACTTAAAACAACATTAGATAATGCAGCAAAAAAATTATTTCTCAAACTCGGTTTTGAACCGATATTCATGATTTACGAATTAAAACTATAATGAAAACATAATTAAATAATAATAACTTCATACTACAATTAAGAGGATACGACTATGATAAAAGAAATTAAAAAAGGAAACACCGTCGTTGTCAGAGGTGCAACACGAGTTAAGTTACTTGAAGGTGAATTGGAAGTTCTTGGAAAAGACATATTACCCGGTAAGGAAGACCTTCCAACAAGCGAATCTGAAGCAAGCGAAGGAATAGTTATTGTTCCAAGCGCATTGTCATTTCCGTTATTTGCAACGAAAAATTCAAAACTCGAGATTTTCACTAATAGCGATGAGAATATTGAATTAATAAGTGAAAATTCTATCCCTCTTGAATGGAAAAAAATAAAGGACAATTTGATCGAAAAAATTAAAGCTAACGATACTAAAACGCCTCTAAAAATAATGGTGTTAGGAATTAGTAGCGGTAAAACTACCTTAATAAAATATCTAGCAAATAATTTCATAAGAGAAGGGCTCCAAGGGGGATATTTAGACAGCGACTTAGGGCAACAAATTTTGCTCCCAACCACACTAATGGTAGGCTTAATCAACGAACCTTTTATCAATCTCAAGGAAATTCAAGAGGAAAAGAGATATTTTGTCGGGGCAACCTTTCCTAAAGGAAACCTCAAGTTTATCGTTTCTCATTATACTAATGCCATGATTGAAGATTTTTCTAAAAACCATAAAAACATCAAATACATATTGATAGACACAGACGGATGGGTTAAGACCGAAGCCGGTTGCGTTTATAAGAATTATTTCATAAATAAAGTCAATCCAGATGTCTTAATCGTATTTTTTGACAAGGAGATAGAAGAATATGATAAAATTCTATCCACGGCAAAGGAGAGAAAGGATAGGAGTATCATCTTGATAAACGAGAAAAATAAATATTTCTACGAAAAATCAAAGGAAGAACGACGATTTTTGCGTCAAAGTCGATTTGCTCAGGTTTTTGAAAATTTCCAGAAAATAACTATCCCTTTAGAAGACATAAAATTTATTAAACGCGATTACGACACAGATAAAGACGAAGTCACGGAAGTAGAGATTAGCGTTAGAAATTTAATAGGCCTACCCTATCATTACGTTATCGTGGGATTATTAGACGCTAATTCAAGCTTATTAAATGTTGCATTGCTTTTTACCGTTAATATTGAAAAAGGATATACATTGATTTTTTCAGACTTGTCGTATAAAGAACAGAGAAAAATAAAAAAGATTTTACTTGGAAGCTTAAGATTATCTATAAAAGGTAACCATCAAGGATACCTTTATTTATAGGTACTTTCTTTAATAAATCAATCTAATTTTTTAGATTATTGATGTGAGGTTCTAATGGACGAAAACAAGCTATTGAAATTCGTAGAGCTCATGTCAAAAAACATTTCTGATTCTGATCTTGAATTGGTTACTTTAGGCTCGTCTTTAGGTTTGGATTTAGTTTCATTTCGAGAGCTAAGAGAGTCCCAAGATGACGAATTTGTCGATAGTATAAGGGAGCACGCTCTAGAAATGATGAAGATACACGGAGATAATGTCTTAAGCAATAAAGATCTTTTTTACGCTGGGAGCATAGATTTTATGGTTTCAGACGAACGAGACAGTAAAAAGTTCTTTCTCCTTGAAACCAACGGCGGAAGCAATAGGGGCCTTTCGATACTCTCTATCAAGCAGCAATCTATCATGTACAACGGTTATTTTAAAGCCATTGAACAAGCTATTGAGAACGATAAGAGAGGGGATGGAAAAATATTATGCTTGGTTGGAGT
>JAEOUI010000130.1 GCA_016839425.1 Promethearchaeota archaeon | reverse complement strand
ATATCATTATAGCATGAAAAAGAAGGGGATGACTAACAAAAGAAATACAACTATTAACGCGAAAAAGTCTTTATAAAACTGCTTGAGGTTTTCTTTAGAAGTAGCATTGTTTTTTTTTCTTTTGTGCCAATTAGAAGCACTATATAACAAATATATAACAATTAGAATTATTGAAAGGGAGATTATTAAAAATGGTTCTCTGTACCACATTTCGAATCGTTTAATGGTTTATTTTAATAGGTATTATTATTTATTGTGTATTAATTTTCTTTTTTTCTGAAAATTATTTTTACGATAGATTCCTTTGAAATATAATTTGTATAAAATTAAAATTTTTTATAATTCATACATTACGATTATTTGGCAAGAGTCATGAAGATATTACTCATTCACTCGGACGGCGTTGAAGTCGTGAAGAACAGGGAGGCAACCAGTACACCTCAAGAATTTAAAGAGAAGATCATTAACTTGGAAGGATTAGTATTGGTTGCGTTTGTATCTGTTGAAGATCAAGACACATATGATGTAGATGTGATTGCACAACAGGGTGCTACCGTGATAGAAGAAGCCATTCTTCAAATCACGCAATTTCCCGAAAAAATAGCAGTTAAAAACGAGGAAATAAGAAAACACAACGAAAAGATTGAATCGGGAAAAACAAAAGCAAAAAAGCGGAAATTGGTCGAACTCATTGCTGATCGATCGAAATACATTGTTGAAAAAGTTCTTGTTTATCCATGGGCACATTTGAGCAAGTTTCTTAGCCCCGAATCGAGTGCAATGGATGTATGTCCTAATATTGCTAAAATACTCAACGAAAAAGGAATCGAATCTCATTATTCTCCGTTTGGGTGGTATAAAGCCTTTAAAATTAATTGCATAGGCCACGAAGTTGCAGAAATGTATAGAGATGTTAAACTATATATCCAACCAGACGAACATTCCGCCCAAGCTCAGTTTCGCGTTATCCTCCCGAGTAAAAAGGAAATAAATCTCGTTAAAGATGATAAAACAGGGTTTAAGCCCTTACCAGAACTGAAAAAATATAAAGACTTTCAAATTTTTTTAAAATCAGAACTAGGATCTCGAAGGGTGGATCTAAGCGAAGAACCCGTACATATAAAGTTCATGAAAGAACAGGAACTCGCAGACTTCGAACCGAATTCGGATAAAGGAATTTTACGTTGGTACACTAAGGGAGTTGTGATGAAAAACCTCATTAAACGATACATGGAAGACATTATTATTGATTACGGTGCCGTTCTCATCGATACGCCTATTATGTACAGCGTGAAGAGCAAAAAATTAACCGCTCAAACAGCACGATTTCCCGCAAGAACCTATTGGGTCGAGTCGGGAAGCGATCGATTTTTATTGCGATTCGCAGGAGATTTCTTACAATTTGACATGGTAAGTGGAATGAACCTCAAACCTAATTATTTGCCATTGAGACTTTACGAATGGGAGCAATACGATTTCAGAAGGGAACAAGAAGGAGAACTTACGGGATTACGACGTTTGAGAGGATTTGTCATGCCCGATTTTCATACATTTTGTAAAGATCTCGACTCTGCAGTTGACGAGTTCAAGCTTCAATACGAATTAAATCAGAAGATCGCCCAAGACCTTGGCGTAAAAGATTATATCATATTTAGAACGACCAAAGAATTCTACAAGGAAAACGAAGGTTGGATAAAAGATTTAGTTAAAAAAGAAAATAAGCCAGCCTTATTAGAATTATGGGAAGATAGGTATTATTATTTCGTACTGAAATTCGAACGAGGCGTGCTTAGCGCTCAAGATAAAAGCGGTACCTTAGCAACCATCCAAGTGGATGTAGAAAGCACCTTGGAATATTTAGAAGACGAAAACGGGAAAAAGCGAGAGAAATATAATGTCAAATTTACTGACGATGACGGGGAAGTTAAACACCCTATTATACTCCATAATTCACCTTCAGGGGGATTAGAAAGGATATTATGGGGCTTAATTGAGACCGCTCATAGGGACAAAGAAACAATCGTTCCAGGATTTAAAACCTGGCTTTCTCCAATACAAGCGAGAATCATCACCGTGAGTAACAAGCAAAATAATATTGGAGAAGAGCTCCTCGAAAGCATTACAAAGGCAGGATTCAGGGTTGATTTCGATGATAGAGACGAAAAAATAGGAAAAAAGATTCGGCAAGCAGAAGTCGATTGGATACCATATACAATTGTCATAGGAAAATCAGAGCAAGAAAAAGGCACGATTTCCGTTCGAAAGAGACTCATAGGACAAGAGATCAAGCGAAACGAAAAAGATTATAAAATTACATCAGAACAAATTAACGACATAGCACTTGACGAATTTTTAAAAATGATGAGGGAAGATTGCAATGGATATCCCAGCTACAAGCTTCCAATTCCTTTCAGGCGTTTTACTACAAAAGTATACTTCAGGCACTAAATATCGCGCGAATAAAATAAGTTCTATGAAGAGAAATTAAAAATAACCTTAATAACAGGAAAACTCTATATTATTAGTAAATAGATGTGAAATTTAGGGGATAACTGATCTTATCAAACAAGGATAGTTCTTTGGAAACACTTAGCTTAGACCATCCAACCGTGGCAAGCGTATTAGAGATTGCTCAAGATATATTAAACGAAAATAAATGCTTGGATGTTGAGACACTATATAATACAGCTAGAAGAATCCTGAAAATTCCAAGAAAAGGATTGATGAGAATTATAAACTTTCTGTTCAGCAAGAAATACCTCTTGAAAGGAACAAAATTTACGAAGGTTTCAGTCATGTCTAATCCCAATAGGAATTTGATTTATAACTTTATTAGAGAGAATATTGGATCTCATTATTCACTTATTCGGAGAAGCGTTCCACTAGCAGGCGAAAGCTCTGATATCGGGGGTGGTCAACTTGCATGGCACCTTGAAATGTTGTTAAAATTTGAATATATAAAAAAAATACGAATAAAGAACAAATCAATTTTCATACCAAGTGAAATATCTGAAGAAATTGGCATCATGCATTTTTTCTTACGAGATGCTCTCGTAAAAAAGATACTTAATTATATTATGAAAAAGAATAAAGTAGAAATAGTCGAAATTTACAAGAATCTTGAAATCAGCAGGCATAAAGTATATTATAAGGTCAACCTTCTCGTTGAAAACGAAATAATCGAATACGATGGTGGAGAAGGAAAGTTCCTCTATTTAAATACTAACAAAAAAAAGGTTCTTTCGAATATACTAAATAAAAATAATTTCAATGAGGTAAAGCAATCGTGATAAGTTTAAATTGGTCTCCCGAAGTAATATTAGATATCTTTTTAGGTATATTAACATTAATTGTTGGAACATCAACTTTAATCGTTGCACGCATGAGAAGGATAAGATCAATTAAATTAATCGATCTGGCAATAGTTTTCATAGCACTTATCATGTTCTTTGAGGCTTTCTCCGTATTATACCTGAATTTTTTTCTATATATGATGTGCACCTTGAGCGTTTTTCTCAGTGTTTTCTTTCTCGTATTAGCCATTAATTATGTGACTAAAGAATCGTACGCATCAAAGGATTTGATTCTCATATCTTGTCTTGGAGTTTTGCATTTAATTCTAACATTCCAAAAAGATCAATACATGATTGTGATCGAGAGTGGATTTCTCACAATCACATGGACGGGAGCCCTTTTTTATGTTGGAAATTTAACGCA
The DNA here is from genome assembly GCA_016839425.1 of Promethearchaeota archaeon. The sequence goes on along the minus strand of JAEOUI010000130.1, from coordinate 795 downwards.
ATTTCTCCTATTTATCTATTTCTTTTATTGGGGATATAAATCGTACATCAATGCTCCCTATTCTATCAAGAGAATTGCAACCCTATTTTTTGTAGGAACAAGTATATTATCAATTGTTCCCGCTAGCCTCATAGTATTTACATTTTTTGAACCCTTATTTGTGGTTTTTATTGAAATTCTAATGATAGTGGGATTACTTATCATGCAATTTGCAGTGTTTTACGAACCTAAATTACTTTATGTCCTCCCGTTTAGATTACTCAGTCTTATCGTGAGAGACAAAAAAGGAAATCCATTATTCGATCACGATTGGTCAGATGTTGATTTTGGCACAAGTGCCTTTGCGGGCTTTTTAAACGCTCTAAAAATTATGAGCGAAAGAATAATGAATGTTGGTGAACCGTTTGAAATTAGTTTAGAAAATGGTATATTAATAATTCAAGATTCAGAGGATATTACGGTAGGATTAATTGCTTCAAAGTCATCGAAATTATTGCGTAATGCTTTAATAAAATTCACGGATGCGTTCCAAAACAGATTTTCCTTACAACTACAGAAAGGTGTTATAGATCTAAAGCAATACGAAACCGCCATTGAATTGATCGAGTTATTTTTCTCTAATTTTCCATATTCGTTTGTTAAAAATAAAAACGAACCGCTTTTATTACCCATAAAAATTCCGCCTCAGCTTGAATATAGAATAAGGAGTGCTTTTAAAGGAGATCCCGAACTGGAATACATTAAAAAAGAATTCACACAAGCTCCGTCAGGGAGTATTGGTGAATTCATTTTCCT
>JAEOUI010000129.1 GCA_016839425.1 Promethearchaeota archaeon | reverse complement strand
CTGGTTCTAAGGTAGTTTTTTTGGCACCTACAAAACCACTAGTCGAACAACACTTTAAATCATTCTTGGAGCTAACTGAAATACCTCCTGATTCATTAAAGGCGATAACGGGAACAATACCTCCAGATAAGAGAAAGGAATTATGGAAAGGCGTGAGTATCGCCTTTATGACGCCTCAAGTGTTTCAAAACGATATAGTTTCAGCTATTTATACCATAAAAGATATATCGTTAATCATTTTTGACGAGGCTCATCGTGCTGTTGGGGATTATGCGTATTGTTATATTGCAAAAAAATATATTGAAAGTGCTCAATTTCCTCAAATCTTAGGTTTGACAGCCAGTCCAGGTTCAACTGAGGAAAAAATAAATGAGATAAAGAAGAATTTATTTATCGACCACTTAGAGATTCGCTCCGAAAAAGATAGAGATGTGAGCCCTTACATCCATGAAGTGGAGCAAGAATGGATACGGATTAAATTACCAAATGAATTCTTGGAAATCAAATCGATTTTAGACAATAAACTAAAGAATTGCTATAAGTTTTTAAAAGAAAACGAATTACTCTCTTCTCACGATATTAATAAGGTAACTAGAAAAGACATCTTGAAATTAGATAATCTAATAAATAAGCGAATTTCTTCAACAAGAGACGATTCAGAAAGATTTCAAATGTTTTTTGCTAAAAAAATTTCGGCAAACGCCATTAGACTCTCTCACATGGCAGAATTAATCGAAACACAAGGGATCAACGCTTTAAAAGATTACTTGGAGAAAAATGAAGAAAAAATAAAAAAAAATACTGCTAATAAGTCTTTAAAAGAATTATTCCGTGATAAAGACTTCAGACACATGAGAGAATTAACTTACTCGGCCCAATCAAAGGGGTTACTCCACCCAAAAATCACAAAATTAAATGAAATACTAGAAGAACAGATAAAAAAGGATAATAATTCAAGAATATTAGTTTTTTGCCACTTTAGAGATTCTGTGAATAATATTGTTCGAATTTTACGCAAAAATGATTCAATTCGAGTTCAAAAGTTCGTAGGTCAAGCAAATAAAAGTTCCGATAAGGGATTAACACAAAAACAACAGGTTGAACTCCTCGAAGAATTTAGAAAGGGCTTATATAATGTCTTGATCGGAACGAGCGTCGCAGAAGAAGGCTTAGACATAGCTGAATGTGATTTAGTTATATTTTACGATGTCGTACCAAGCGCCATAAGATCCATACAAAGAAGAGGACGTACAGGACGGAAAAGAGAAGGTAGGGTGTGCGTCCTGATGGCAGAAAACACTCGCGATGAAGGATATTATTGGGCAGAAAGAACAAAAGAAAAAAATATGAAAGAAAGCCTTAAAAAGATGAAAAAACTAGAAAACAAAAGTAACTCAGGCCAATCTAACATTTTGAATTTTATTTCAAATGAACAAAATAAAAATGGTAGTTATTATGAATCTATCACTCAAATTGAGGGAGCAGAAAAGATCGAAATCGCCTGCGACTATCGGGAAACGGCTTCTCCCGTGGTCAGAATTTTATCGCTCATGGGAGTTAAAGTGAGGTTAGAACAGCTAAGCGTGGCTGATTATGTTTTATCAAATAGAGCAGGAATTGAGAGGAAATCTCCGAAAGATTTTAGTGATTCTATAAAGGATGGTAGGTTATTTGAGGAATTATCAAATCTTAAGAATAATTTCGAGCGCCCTATTCTTATTTTGGAGGGGAATCCTTTTAATAATTCTAATATAAATGAAAATGCATTATATGGAGCATTATCGTCCATTATTCTAAATTTTGGAATAATAATATACAGAACCGAAGATCCAAAGGAAACAGCATTATTTTTGTATCATTTAGCAAGAAAAGAACAAGTAGAATCTAAGAGTTCGTTAAAGCTTCGATTTGAAAAAGCACCCCTCGATACTTCAAAATTACTAGAACATGTAATAGCGGGAATTCCAGGGGTGAATGCTCAGAGAGCTACAAGTTTATTAAAGAAAATGGGGACTTTACAAAATATATTCAATTCAGATATTCCAGATTTAACCAAGATCGAGAATATTGGAAAGAAAATAGCACAAGAAATTTATAAGCTAAGCAGATTTAAATATAGAGACGATTCACAAAAAAACAGCGGAGTCGACTGATACAAAAAACATTTTTAACCTTAACGGTTATAATATTAGTATAATTAATTAAGTGAAAAAACTATAATAATATCATAACATTATTTTTTGGCAGGAAAAAAAATGATTAAGTTTAAAGTAGTAGTAGCAGGAGCAAAAAATGTTGGAAAAACGAGCTTGATTAGGCGCTACGCAACAGGAAAGTTTGATAAATCGACACTTTCAACAATAGGAGTAGATTTTGAGACTAAAAAAATTGTAGTCGATGATACGGAAATCCTTCTTAACATTTGGGATTTTGCGGGCGAAAAAAAGTTTAGATTATTATTACCCTCATATGTTTCTGGAGCATCAGGCGCTCTCATGCTCTACGATATCACAAATAAGGATTCTCTTTCAGATCTATACGATTGGATAAAAGTCATATCTTCTGTTCCTAATGGGCCGCATACTAAGCTACTCCTTGAAGCCAAGGTGGACTTGGAAGAACAAAGAGAAATTTCTACAGAAGACGCACAAAAATTATTTGATCAACACAAATTCCAAGGAGAAATCATAAAAACTTCTGCTAAAACAGGAGAAAATATCGAGCACGCTTTTGAAATGTTAGGGAGGGAAATTCTTAAAAATTCCTTAAAAAGATGCCCTAATTGCGATAATCTTTATCCAAAAGAATTAAAGTTCTGCCAATATTGTGGAAGTAAAACACAGTAAGATATAAGATTGTTTTAAGGCTCTTTTATTTCATATTAAATCAAATTAGTAAATTCCCGCAGTAATACAAGTTTTATTTATTTTATCTATAATTTTGAGCATGTATATAAAGGAAAAACACATTTTTTTCAAGTGTTATCATTGCGGTGAATGGTTTTATTCAAAAAATAGAATAAAAACAAAAAAATGTTGGAAATGCAATAAGACTTTTCAAGTAAAAAAATCCTTAAATTTTTCTAAAATGTGTTCAGGATCGGAGGCAATTATGATTGTTAAGGAATTAAAGATAAAAAATCGTGAAATTAAATTCAATAATATTAGTTGAAGAAAATAATTTAAAAAAGAAAGATATTTATTATATTCTTCCTCAATTCTTCTAATGGATAAAGATTTATCGGATTAGTGTAAATTTTTTATTTAAATAGTTATAAAGTCATTTCATGTTATCCTAAAAAGAAAAGAAGGAAGTACATTGATAGAAATAAATGAAAACTTAAAAGATATTGACGACGAATTGATAAAAAAAATAAATGATCTTGCTCAAAACAATTCTGAATATTGGGATTTAAGGTGTAGTGTTTACGAGGGAGCTTCACTTGATTTTACAGACCGAAAAAGCAAAGAAATATCTTCCTCAAGCACATTGGAATGTGGAATTCGTTCGTTCATTAATGGTGGATGGGGTTTCGTTGTCCTAAAAGATCTTGATAAAAAATCAATAGAAAATGGGTTTCAAAAAGCAATTAAACTATCCAAATTGACTGAATCGTTGAGTAAAAACAAGTTCAAAATCGAAGAACGGGATCCATTGATAAAAAACTTTAAAGTTCAGACTATAAATGCACTAGAGGAAATTGGGGTTGAAGAGAAGATTGAGTTAGTTAAAGAACACGAAAAAATTATGTCGACTCATTCAAGACAAATAAAAAACACAAGAACATTCTATATGGACAATACAATTCATAGCGTCTTTGCTAATTCTTCTGGTAGCTTCATAACACAAAATTATTCGATTTTAAGATTATTTAATTTAGCTTTTGCGCAAAAAAATGGATTAATTCAAAGAGCTGTCAACTCAGTTGGAGGAGTAGGCGGTTTTGAAATAGTTAAAACAGAACAAGCAAGAGATTTAAGCCAAAAAACAGCAAGTGAAGCCGTTGCTTTGCTTGATGCGAAATCTCCCGTGGGAGGAAAATTCACTGTAATAATGGATCCTAAGTTAACAGGAACTTTCGTTCACGAGGCATTTGGACATGCCGTTGAGGCAGATCTCGTTTTAAATAAAGAGAGTATATTAGAGGGTAGAATAGGAGAAAAAGTAGCAATTGAAGAAGTAACTATCATTGATGATCCAAGAATGGGAAGAGGGAAAAAGCTGAACCTTCCTTATGAGTTATTTGGTAGTTATTTTGTTGATTCAGAAGGTATCCAATCTCAAAAAACAACAATAATAGAAGATGGGATCTTAAAAAACTACATCCATAACTTAGAAACATCTTCGAGAATGAATATAACACCTAACGGTCATGGAAGGGCAGCATCTGATTCCTCTCGACCTCAAGTAAGAATGGGTATAACTTTATTAGAACCCAAGGAATGGAAACTCGAAGAAATGATAGAAGATACTAAAGAAGGGATCCTGTGCGAGGACTTTCAGTACGGGTACACCGATCCAACAACGGGTAACTTTCAATTCAAATGCAAGATCTCGTATATGATAGAAAATGGCGAAAAGAAATCAATGATGAGGGATGCATCACTTTCTGGCATGACTCTTGAAGTATTGAATAAAATTAGTGCAATAGGAAGAGAATCCGAAATGAACATCTCCGATGGCATGTGTGGAAAAGGCGGTCAAAGCGTAAGAGTATGCGATGGAGGTCCATTCGTACGAATAGAAGATATAATCGTGGGGGGTTTAAACTAAAATGGATGATTTAAATATTTATAATACTGCAAATAAATGTTTAGAGTTAAGTAAGAATATAGATTCGAGCGTAAAATGCACTGAAATTTATATAAAAAAATCAAAATATATTAATATAGAAGTCGAGGAAAATTCTGTTAAAAATAGCGAATCAGGTAGTGATTTAGGAGTTTCCATAAGAGCATTTGATAAAAGGGGTTCTTTAGGGTTTGCTTTTACGAATAAGATTAATAAAGCTTCAATAGAAAATATGATAAAGACGGCAATTAAAATGATGAAAGCAGGGACCGAAGACCTTGATTTTAAAGATTTACCCCATACAGAATTTAATTATCCAAACATTTCAGGTCTCTTCGATAAAAAAGTAAAAGAGCTTCAAATCGAAGATTCCATGCAATATGTTAGAGATTTGATCAATATTTGCAAGGAAGATGAACAAGCTATTTCCCAAGCTGCTAATTTCACATCGTCCTATTCAAAAGTCTTGATTATCAATTCGAACGGTTTAGAAATTAAGGGGAAAAAAACTAATTGTGTTATTTCCTCGAGAATTGTCGCTAGAGATAAAATCAATAACGACACATCTTTCGGTGTAGAATGGCAATCTGTGAGGAATTTAAAAGACATTAACGCCATTTCAATTGCGCAAATAGCCTTACAAAACGCAAAAAGTAATTTAAATCGAAAAAAGATTAAAAGCATGAAATGTCCATTAATCTTGACCCCAAATGGTTCAATCAGTCTCATTTTAGAGCCTTTAGTATCAGCAATTAACGGAGAGACTTTCCAATACAATAGAAGTTTTCTCGTTGGAAAGCGGGGAATGCAAGTTGGATCTAGTTGCCTAAATGTGGAAGATAACGCACTAATCGAAGGTGGATCGGGATCAGCGGTATTCGATGGAGAAGGAGTTCCGTGTCTAGACAAGACGATTATAAAAGATGGATTTTTCTTGGATTCGGGTTTATTACATAATAGTTATACCGCAAATAAAGAAGGTACAGCAAGCACGGGGAACGCATCTAGATCTTCGTATAGCGCTGTTCCTTCCATAAGTTGCACGAATTTTGTATTGAAATCAGGAGAACACTCAAAAGAAGAGATTATTGAAGATTTAAAAAATGGAATAATATTAGATTACACGGGAGATTCCCCAAACATAGCAACTGGGGATTTTAGTGGACTTATTTTACAAGGGTGCTTGGTAAAAAACGGAGAAATTGTCCATCCGCTCAATGAAACAATGCTTGCGATTAATCTGATAGATCTATTAGGAAGGATAGACGCAATTTCTAAAGATTTTAGTGTTTATGGATCTTATCAAGCCCCTTATGTGAAAATTGATGATGTAAACATATTAGGTAGTGGTGATATTTAAACCAATTTTTAAATAAAATCCATTTTTTACAAATAAAAATTCCTCATGACCATCGGAAAAGACTTTCCAGAGCTCAAATAGTACCATCTGATAATTTCCTGTTTCGGTAAAAGAAACATTAACGGGTACGGGACCCCATTTTTCGCTTGATCGAATTTTATAATTCCCTGTTGTTTGAGAAAGACTTGCATTTGAACATCCTGCAGATGTGGGATCAATCAAGGTATCATTACTACAAACACCATATTTTATTCTAAAAGTTAGATCGTATCCAAGATGATTCTCAACATAGAGGAAAAAGGTAATATTTTCATCAACTAAAGCACTGGTCGGATAATTTCCTAACTCCTCTTCCTCATTTAGAACAGTAAAGACGATGAAGCCTTCTTCTGGTTTTGTTAAATAATAAATAATAACTCCAAAAACAGTTATTATTCCGATTAACAGACAAACCGTTAAAACTTTTCCAAAAATCTTCGCATTATCGCTTGATGAAAATTTATTTCGTAAATTTGTCAGTATTCTCATAATCCTTAAACCACGCAATAGTTCTTTTTAATCCTTCTTTTAATGGTGTCGTCGGGGCCCAATCTAAAAGTTCCTTTGCTTTCGTAAGCATTGGAGATCTTCTTAATGGATCGTCTATCGGTAACTTTCGAAATATTATTTCTGAATTCGATCCTGTTAATTCTAGTATGATGTTTGCTAATTCTAATATCGTAAATTGCTTATCATTG
>JAEOUI010000128.1 GCA_016839425.1 Promethearchaeota archaeon | reverse complement strand
GATAATGCGTCGGTAACTGAAGCCGTAGAAGCGGCAAAAAAATATGGTGTAATGCTTGGTTGTGATACGATCGACATTCCCCCTGATAGACTCGTTGAAAGAGCATTAGAATTGGAATCTATGGGTGTTGATATGATCATTTCTCATATTGGAGTAGATCAACAAGTAATTTACGGAGGAGAAAAAACGCTTGATGTTGCTACTATTCTAAAGGAAAAACTCCAACCTACCACGTGGCTCGCTATTGCGGGGGGAATTAACAGCGAAACTGCCGCACACGCAAAACAACTCGGTGTAGATGTTATAATTGTTGGAGGGGCGCTTTATAAATCCGAAAATCCTGAAGAATCCGCTAAACAAATCAAACAAGCTATCAAATCGGCAAAAGCCGTAGAAACAAGTCTCTTCAAGAAATACGACGAGGCACATATTAGGGAGGCATTTATGAAAGTTTCAGCTCCAAATGTTTCCGACGCAATGCACAGGAGCGGAGAAATGAAAGGTTTAAAACCCGTGTGGATTGGTACGGAGGAGCATCCCTTAAAATTTGTCGGTCCTGCTTACACCGTTCGAACATATAACGGCGATTGGAGTAAACCTGTAGAAGCAATAGAAGAAGCACAACCCGGAGATGTTATCGTGATTGACGCTTGTGCTGGAGACATTGCAGTCTGGGGCGAATTAGCGTCTTGGAGTTGCAAGACCAAGGGTATTTCGGGAGTTGTCATCGATGGTGCGATACGAGATATTGACGATATAAGAAAAATGAAATTTCCTGCTTATGCTAGACATTTCACTCCGACTGCGGGTGAACCTCGAGGTTTAGGTGAAAATAATGTGGGTATCGAATGTGCAGGGCAAAAAGTTGAACCAGGCGATTGGATCATTGGTGATGATTCTGGTATAGTCGTAGTTCCTAAAAGGAAGGCTCATGAAATGGTTAATCGTGCCATAGATGTTTTAGAGAAAGAAAATAGGTACAGGGAAGAAATAAAGAGGGGCTCTACACTTTCAGAAGTTACCTATTTGAAGAAATGGGAAAAACAAAAAAAGTAATTTTGTTCGGGGTCGTTCCTTGCCAACTGATAACATGCGTATCGGAATTATTGGGGCAGGTTCGATAGGTTCATTATTTGGAGGGTATCTGGCAACTCTGAATTCTGAATCGCAAGCGATCGAAGTTATCCTATTTGCACGAAAAGAGCATGTGAAAGCAATTCGAGCAGCGGGACTTTCTATTCAAAAAGAGGAATCCACGGTTATTGTAAAAAATATTAAAGCCTTTGAAAACCTTGAAGAAGCAGAGCGTAATGATATTTCCCTTCATTTTGATTTTGTTTTTCTTACAACTAAAGCATATGATTCGGCTATAACACTTCAGCAATATCAAAAATTAATTACAGAAAGTAATTTTCTCATCCTCCTACAGAACGGCATTGGAAACGAGGAAGTCGCTTTAAATTATTGTGACGAAAAAAAACTCCTGAGAATGGTCACTACAAACGGTGCGTTAAGAGAAGATGCTGGTCGAATTTCTCATACTGGAACTGGGATTACTAAGATAGGATTTCCAGCAAAAAAGAAGAGTGATGAAATCATAAATAAAGCACTCGATTCTTTAAAAACGCTATTATCTACTGCAGGCTTAGAGACTATCGTTGCAAAAGATATCGTCGGAGAATGCTGGGAGAAAGTGTTTATTAATATTGGTATTAACGCCTTTGGTGCTTTAACGCGATTAAGAAACGGACAATTATTACAAAACCAAGGCTTAAAGGACTTCATGGCAAGAGCGATAAAAGAAGCAATAATGATTGCTAAAAAAAAAAGCGTTTCCCTTTCTGAAAAAGATTTTGTTGCCTTAACTTATGAAGTTGCGAAAAATACAGCATCCAATAAGAATTCAATGCTTCAAGATATTTTAAAAGGAAAAAAAACTGAAATAGATTTTATAAATGGAAGGATATCAAAATATGCAAAAGAGATGAACATTTCAGTACCTATAAACGAATTTATTACTGTGCTAATAAAAGGCTTGGAAACATCGTTTGAATGCCAATAAAAGTATTATTTTATACTATTTAATTTTAAAAATAAAAGATCATTATTCCTTATGCAAATTTAATCAGAAAGGGATTCTTAAATAATAATTATGAAAAATAAAGTTGTTGTCTTTAGTCAAACGGAATATGTCTTTGAAGAAGTAAAAGACAAATTACATAAAATACTTGAAATCATTATCAATCCTGAAACCATTATAGGGAAGTCCATGCTCATTAAACCTAATTGCGGTCCAATCGCAAGCCCAGATGAAGGTATGACCGTCCATCCCGTGGTGTTAAAAGCCTTAATTCAAATTTTAAAAGAGTACAAACCAAAAAATATCGTTGTTGCCGAATCTTCTTTTGTGGAAAACGACACTATGACTGCAATAAAAAAAGCGGGTCTTTTCGAGATATTAAAAGAGGAATCCGTGGAATTTATTGACTTAAAAAAAGCACCTTATAATCAAGTTGAAATTGACGGTTTTACTTTAAAAAAACTCAAATTACCACAATTGTTAAAACAAGTTGATATTTTAATCAGTCTTGCGAAATTAAAAACAAATGTTTCAGCAACTGTTACACTATCAATCAAGAACCTAAAAGGACTCATCCCAGATAATTATAAAAAAAAATTTCATCTCCTGAATTTAGCAAATTGCATACACGATTTATTTACAAATATTGAAGTACAAACGATAGGAATTATTGACGGCATACTCGGAAGCGAGCTTTATGAGCCAAAAAAAGGAAATATAATCGCTGGGAGTAACGATTTGCTCTCTTTAGACACTCATTTGTCCGAATTGATGGGATTTTCAAGGGAAGATGTAAGATACTTAAAACTTTTTGAAAAACCAGATTTTGAAGTAATTTCGAGTAAAATTTCCTTAATAAATTTTAACAAACCTAATGCGAGTATGGAAGATCTCGAAAGAGAATATAACATTAAAATTATAGGAAATTCATTTTGCTCTAATTGTGCTGGTGGACTTATAAGAGGCTTAAAAAAGGCAAAAGATCAAGGTATATTAAAAAAACAAGTTACTTTTGTAATTGGACTTCAAAAAAATAACATTTCAATTCCTAAAGGGAAGTTTATTTCAATTGGAAATTGTTTGGAAGGATTGAAAACTAAATGCATCCATGTTGCAGGATGTCCTCCCGTTTCTAATCAAGTAAAAGATGCCATTTTAAAATTCAATGAACTTTAGCCCCGTTAATTAAGAAATATAAAAAAAAGAGAGAGACTACGAGTTAATCAAATTAATAGCTCGTTCAATTTGATTTGGATATAAATCTAAAGGTACTTTTTCCTTTCCGAGATTTTTAGCTACCATGAGCCGAGCGCATTTTGTATTATTTCCTTTACAGTACCTTTCTTTAAAGAGGTTCGCGGTTTTTGGCATATTTGTCATTTTATTGTTAAAAAAGGGACAACCTGTAATATATTTACATTCAGTCAATCCGAATCTTCTCTATATTTAATTTTAAATAAACAAAATATGATTTTTCTTTTATATCTTCATAAAAAACCTTGTTAATCGTGTTACTAACACGGATTTTTAATTAGGATCTTAGTTTTATAGATAATTGCCACGAGTAAATATAATGTAAGTTTTTTAAAGAGATATTAAATATCTTCATTGCTTTTATTATTACGACTAAAGTGCATAGAACGAAATAGTTCTCGAATGACATTATGGACTTGAAATTTCTTTGATCCAATTTCTGCAGAAAGTTCATCAAATTCTTCAGGTTTAATGAGTATTGAGACTTTCTTTTCAATTTCTTGAACAATAAGCTCTTTCATCTTGTAATTTAGTGCTTCAGATTTCTTGTTTTCTACAAGGTTAAGTCGTTTCATGTGATCCTCGTGTTCAAAAATACGCTCTATTAAATCCTTAACGCCTTCTCCAGAGAGCGAGTTCGTCATGACAACGGGAGGCCTCCAATCATTTTGAAAAGTAGAATCATCGAGCATCATTTCTACTTGAACAGCAACATCTTCCCCACCGAGATCCTTTTTGTTGATATCGTAAATGTCTCCTATTTCTATGATTCCTGCCTTTTGCATTTGTATTGTATCTCCATAGCCTGGTACGAGAACAACGACAACAGTATGCGCAAAATTATATATATCAAACTCGCTTTGCCCTGCTCCTACCGTTTCAACAAGTATGATGTCCATTTCGAACGCCTCGTAAAGTAAAATAATGTCAAAAACCGCTCTCGAGAGCCCACCTTTAGAACTTCTCGATGCGAGACTTCTCATGAATAAGTTGGGGTGAAGAGTTATACTTGGCATCCGAACTCTATCTCCTAAAAAGGCCCCTCCACTGAAAGGGGATGTTGGATCCACAGAAATAATGCCTACCTTTTTGCCTTGATCTAAAAGAACCTTTGCAATCGAACCTGTCAAGGTACTTTTCCCAACACCAGGAGATCCTGTTATTCCTATGATATATGAATCGTGCTGCTTCCCATTAAAATGATTAAAAACTTCTTCTGCTCGATCGGGATCGTTCTCAACAACAGAAATCAGCCTTGCTAAGGCCATCTTGTTATTTTCTTGAAATTTCTTTACAAGCGATTCAATATCGTAATTTTTACTCACTAATCTGTCGCACCGGAACTTTATTGTAAAAAATACTAGATCTGATTGTGAAAAAACGACATGATTCTTGTATTTTATTCTTTTAATTATAAATAGAAGTAATCCTTTATAAAAAATTAAACAAAGAAAAATAGACAAATAATTTTTTCTAAGATGAAATTTCTACCCTTTTTTTAGAATAAAACGTAATAACCTTTCTTTATCTTCTTCAGCGTAATCAATTCCAATCCGTTTATCCAAATGAATCTCTTTTTCATTAATTTTTTCACCATTTGTAAAGAATAGATTGGAATCTGAGGCGCAGGAATCCTTTCCGTTAAATGATTCCTTTTTAATGTCAAAGGCCATGCATAGTTTGCTCGGTCCATCGAGTAAATTCTTATAATTTTTTCCTAATTTTACAGGTCGATTAATCTTCATAAGTTCAATTCCATCAACCGGTTCTAAAGTGCGTAAAAAAACAGCACAGGGAACATCCTTCGGTTCAGTCACGACATTAAGACAAAAATAGGTTCCATAAATAAAATATACATATAAAGTACCTGGTTCCATATACATGATTTTCGTCTTTTCTGTTTTTTTATAACCATAACAATGACAAGCTTTATCTTCAGGGCCTACATATGCTTCTACTTCGGCGATCTTCCCAATCATATCCCCCTTGCTTGTTTTTCTGATCAAATATTTTCCTAATAAATCCCTTGCTACGAGTTCCGTATTTCTTACGAAAAAATCGCGCTTTAATCGAGTTAACTCGTCCATTTTATTTCACTCAAAATTTTTAAAATCGTAATTAGCCAATTATTTGAATAGATGAAATTTAAAATAAAAACATTATAATAAAATCTCTACTTTGCTCAATCTAAATTCAGTTCTTTTAATTCTTGAACAAAAAATGGCTCGTGTGCCTTGTTTGAAGCAATAAAAGAAAACCTTTGATTAATTGATAATTCTCCTGCGAGTTCTTCACCTTTAAAATCAATTATACATCCCCCAGCTTCTTTTAATATTAATAATCCCGCAGCAGCGTCAACCAGACGCATTGAAGATTTGAAATTAACGAAAGCATCAATACTTCCCTTTGCCAGCTGGCATAAACTCAAGGCACAGCTCCCCATGACTCTAACATGGGTTGCGTATTTTAAGATATTTCCGTAAGTTTTTAATTCCCCATTGAGAGCATTTAACCCAAAATCTAACTCAAATACGCCCTTTTCACCTATTCCCCGTTCGGATACAAAGATCGATTTGCTGTTCAAATATGCGCCTTTTCCTTTTTCTGCCCAAAATATGTCTCCTGAATTTAAATCAACAATAACTCCTTTTTCTATGTGTTCAAGGGTTTCACCCACAGCAAAAGCGAGTGATGCGCAACAAAATGGAATGCCTCTCGAAGCGTTGTAAGAACCATCAATTGGATCCACAATGAGTTTGAACTGGTTATTATCAATTTCTTCCTTGTTACCAATATATTTCTCGCCAATTTCTTCACTAATCAAGAGAATATTTGCATCATTTTTTTCTAAATAATCAATTACGGTATTTTCAGCAATTAAATCCACTTTCATAGATATATCTCCACCAGCACCTTTTTCCATTTCCTTGGCAGCTTCTTTAGTCCCCAAAATTGGGTGGACATTTTCGTAAATCGCTCGTGCCATATCAATGAGGAAATCAATCGTTATGACCATAATGTATCATTTTATTCGAATGTTTTATTTTACAATAAGTTTAATATTTAATTTATTCTCCAATATAATTCATAGAAATTAGATTCTTTTCTATTATCCACTTGTCAACGATAATTTTCTGAAATATTTTTTTTTTTTTTGCGTCATAGGAAGAATGGATGGTGTTTTTAGGGATCCAAAACTCGTGTCCAACATCGATAGATATAAGTAAGGCTTTTGGACTTTCCGCAATGATTTTTGCATTTATTTTCATCATGTTAATTTTAGTATCGTATTTTGTAGTTTCTACAATATCATAACCATCTTTAGTTGTTATGCGTTCGGAAAAAACGGATATAGATTTATTACTCCCCACAGATTCAGAGGATTCTTCATTCGTGGCAAATTTGATTTTCTCTTCGATAATGTGAGCGATTAATAATCTTAGAACATTTAAATTTGGGAATTTGAGCTTTTTTTCGTATTGTCCAATTTTTATTGATACTTCTTGTTTGGTTTTTTCTTCTAAGGATACGATAATCTCAACACCATTATTCTTGGTCATATCGTATCCACGCCATTTCAAATGGTTTCCTTTTAACACTTCTAGAAAAGATATCATTTCTTCAATAATGAGGGAAACTGAGCGTCCTTCTCCTTTTAAAGGATCTTCCCAACTTCCATCGTTTTTTCTTTTAAAACATGATAAAATCGTATAAGGAATTGTCTTGTCAAGACTTAAGATGTGTAATCCAGTATTCCTTCCGAAAAAGGATTTTGAATGTTTAAGGGCCATCTTATAAGGGATATAAACAAAATGTAATAGATTTTAAAATCAAAAAAGATGAAGAATTAAGCAGCAAACTTTTTCTTACATTAACTCGATTTCAACGAGTACTGATTCGGGAATGTGTATCTTCATGATGAGATGCATGCTTCTTTCGTTTGCAATTATTTCAAAAAGGCGCTTGTGGATTCGCATTTCAAATTTTGCCCACGTGTCGGTTCCTTGACCGGAAGGCGCTTTCATCACGGGTACTCGTAATCGTTTAGTTGGCAGGGGAATAGGACCGTATTTCTTGATCCCTTGAGTCTTGCATACGTTTTCAATTTGCTCACATACTGATTTTAAAAAGTCTAATTGAGTCGAACTCAAGCGAAT
>JAEOUI010000127.1 GCA_016839425.1 Promethearchaeota archaeon | reverse complement strand
TTACCAACATTCTAACCAATGCAGTAAAGTATACCAGCAATTCAATCGTAAAAGTTCATGTGAGAATTCATAGGGTTTTAAGAAAGGATTCTTGGTTCGTTCGATTGGAATTTATTGATAATGGCACGGGTATTAGTGACAATATTAAAAAAATCATTTTTACAAACGGAAAAAGCGAAGCAAAGAGGAGTCGAGGGATGGGATTTGGAATGTCTTTGGTAAAGAAAATCATCAATTCATATGACGGAAAGATATGGATTGAAGATAATGTAGAAGGAGATTCCTCAAAAGGAACAAATGTGAATATAATAATTCCTGAATGTCGTTAATATCGTTGTTTAATAAGACTTTTTAATATCAATATTACTTAATTAATTCACAATAATAAAAAAGTGGAAAAAATTAATTTAATTTCTTTTTATCTCTTGCAAGGTCTATTTTTAGAGACTCAATCCATGTTTCCAAGTAATCTGCTTTGAACGAATCTTTATCCTTGATTTTTTCAAGAGCAATGGTTAATTCCTCAATGAATTCTTCTTGCTTGCGTATTTCAGCCCATAAATATCCTTTAGCAAGTTCGGAAAGAAATCCATTTTCTTTAACTTTATCCCTTACTTGGACAATATCATTCACGGTCATTTTTGACATCATTTCCATTTTAGAATCACCTTGATTTTAAATTATTTTTATTTAGTTTATTCTAATTAAATAATTGAAACTGTAGGATTTAAAGAATTTGATAAGAAAAATATTTGTCAATTTGACAATTTTATTTTTCTTCTTCCTTCTTATGAAAAATATTTTTTTACTACTTGATAACAAAAATAATCATTGAAGAATTGGATTTCATTCAATACTAAAAATAAGTAAAAAAAAAAGTATAAGGAATTATCCATATATTGTTTCTAAAGGTTCTTTCAGCTTTTCTTGATACGATTTTTTGGCTCGTTCTGCTGAACCAATGATTTTATTAATTGCTTGATTGAAATCGCTTATATTTATTGCGACTTTTGAGAAAGTCTTTTCATTTGCATCATTAATCGTATTTTCTAATATGTCACGACGCACGGCCAATAATGTTGCTTCTTCGCATACGCCTTTAATATCTGCTCCCGTATATCCATCTAACATATTTGCCAAAGCTTCTACATCCACATCCTCTGCTAGAGGTCTTCCTTTTAAATGGATCTTAAAGATTTTTGTTCGAGATAATTTATTAGGGAGCGGAACTTCAATATGTCTGCCAAAACGCCCTGATCTTAGAAGAGCAGGATCTAGTAAATCGGGCCTATTTGTTGCAGCAAGTAGTATTACACTAGTAAGTTCTTCTAAACCATCCATTTCCGTTAATAATTGGGCTACAACCTGCTCAACAACTCGGGAGTTTGATGATTCTGATCTTCTCGAAGCAATTGAATCGATTTCGTCAAAAAAGATAATACAAGGTGCGGCAGAACGAGCCTTCTTAAAAGTTTCTCTCACGGCTTTAGCACTTTCTCCCACCCATTTTGATAAAAATTCAGGACCCTTGACAGAAATAAAATTTATCTCACCTTCGTGAGCTAATGCTTTTGCAAGAAGCGTTTTTCCCGTTCCAGGGAGTCCGTATAAAAGAATACCGCTTGGTGGTTGTGATTTCATGTAATTATAAAAACGAGGATATTTTAAAGGCCATTCTATTGTCTCCCTTAATTGCTGTTTTGCATCTTCCAAGCCTCCAATATCTTCCCAGGTTTCTGTAGGCTTAGTTATAAGCACCTCTCGTAACGCGGAAGGCTCTATACCGTTTAAGGCTTCCAGAAAGTGATTTGATTTGATCTCAAGGTTGTTTAAAACGCTTTCTGGAATGGGTTCTTCGAGGTCGATATTCGGTAAAATTTCTCTAATTGCAAGCATTGCTGCCTCCTTACAAAGCGCCTTAATGTCTGCCCCTACGAAACCGTGAGTTTTTTCAGCAATGAGTCTTAAATCTAAATCGCTTGCTAAAGGCATTCCACGAGTGTGTATTAACAAAATTTCTTGTCTTCCGTCAATAGTAGGTGCTCCAATTTCGATTTCCCGATCAAAACGCCCTGGTCTTCGCAAGGCGATATCAATGTTATTTATCTTATTCGTTGCTCCAATTATGATAATTTCTCCACGTCCTTCCAAGCCATCCATCAGCGATAATAATTGTGCTACGACTCGAGATTCGACTTGTCCCTTATTTTCGTCTCTTTGTGGTGCAATCGAGTCAAGTTCGTCGAGAAATATAATTGTTGGTGATTTTTGTTTTGCTTCTTCGAAAACCTTGCGCAAGTTTTCCTCACTTTGTCCAAAAAACTTGCTCATGATTTCTGGACCGCTTATGGACACGAAATTCGCATCAGTCTCAAAAGCAACGGCTCTTGCTAAAAGAGTCTTTCCCGTTCCAGGAGGTCCGTGAAGTAAAACTCCTTTTGGAGGGTCAATGCCTATCTTTTTAAATAACTCTGGGTGTCTTATGGGCAATTCAATAATTTCTCTAACCCTTTGAATGATGTCTTCGAGACCACCAATATCTTCGTAAGTCACACGTTGGCGTAATTTTTCCATTTCTTCTTCTAATTCGCTAATAGCCTCGTATTGAACCCTCTTGATTCGTGAGGGTTCTTGTTTGATTAATTCTTTTATTTTTTTTTCAGTTAGCTTGATTTTCGTACTTAAATGAATTTTTACTGCTTCAACTTTAGGTTCGTAATTGAGGACAACAAGGTCAATTCTACGACCCATAGCGTAAAAGCTCAAGCTATCTCCCTTAGTGATGACTCTATTTTCCAATCTATGGGCTAATTGTTGTATGTCGCGAATGAAATAGGATTCGTTTAATCCCGTAAATGTCAAGCTATCGGCAGGATATGCGTTGATTTTTCGTATTTCTACATAGTCATCTATTGAAACATCAATGTTTCTCCTGAGTGATGGATCGATTCGAATAATATTAGTCCCTTGGTCTTCTGGTTTTCCCGACATTAAAACTGCTGCGGTTTTTTTATTATATAAAGGCTGACTTATTTCGATAATGTCCTCCAGCTTTAAATCCAATTGCCGCATTAAATCTGGATCCATGCGAATAATGCCCCTTCCAGCGTCCTGCTTGAATGCGTCTTTAACTCTAACTTTTTTATTTAAAGATTCCTTGGGAAAAACTACCATATAAAAACCTCCTTCTCAAATATTTAGAATAAAAAAATAAAGTCGAAGTTATCGACTAAAAAAAATTTATTTATTTAATAATTTTTTAGCAACATCTAAAGCGTAATTATAGTTAAATACCTTTAAACCATTCGTATTTGCTGCTTCTTTTAGGATTTCGGCTTCTGAATTTGATTTAAGCCTACCAAGCGCTAAGGCACCTATTCCAAAAATATTTGGATAGATTTCTTCGTTGTAGTGTTTTGGTTTAATTCCCTCAATTCCATAGGGAGGAACCAAGTTGATATCCACGACTATTTTTTTACCTTCTAACTTCATTATCGCCTCTTCAGACAATATCTCAACACCCGCAGCAGCTAATGACCATAAAATCTCTGCGTCTTTCGATAAAACTATTCTATCTTCCAAGGTAGGCCCAAAGACACCTTGAATCTTTGTTGCGCCTTCTCCTGCTTCTGCAGTTAGCTCTTCAGCTAATTTTCTTACAAATTCCTCGTCTGATTTTTCCCACGTCTCAACCAAAAACACATTACATCCTATTTTTGCTCCTAATATCGCAGCAATTCTCGCAACAGGACCAGCACCGAAAATTACTACTTTTCTTCCCTTTAATTCTTTCATTCCGTGTAATTTGTTTGCAACATCAATGGTCATTGCAACTACGGCCGATGCTGTCGTGTGAGAGCCTCTAGGATCAATAATTACGGGACATTCAAAAGGAGGCACCAAGTTCTTGACTACTGCCTTGGCTATCAATTCTCCTTCTTTCACATCCGACCCTCCAATGAAAAATGTAGTCGGTGCCTTGGGTTTTCGAGAGAAAGTGGCGTCTTGAACGAGTTTAGGAACTTGATCAGCTGTCATCTTACTAATTGGAATGACAATATCAAATCCTGCATCGTAAGCCATATTAATGTCAAATGGAGAAGCGTTTTCATCAGTATCGAAAAAATAACATATCTTATCTGACAAATCTTTCTTCTTAATCTTGATCGGTGTGAGTTCGATTATTGATTTTCGTCCTAAAATTGTTTGTACATCTTTTTCTAAATCTTGATCTTGCATGTTTTATTCCTCCTTTATTTTAAGTGGTTTTCTCCTTTATAGTAACTTCCACATCCTTTTCTAACTCTTCTAATTCTTCGGTTTTTATCGTTCTTTTAATTTTAATTTTTTCGATGTCAATACCCAAGTCAGTGCAGAGTTTTTCAATTCCGTTAAAGTGTCTTAAATCGCAGATGAACAAGCCTTTAAGCTTCGTGCCATCAACATCTTTTGCCATGTTGATTATATTCATCATCATCCATGCTTCTCTCACATTATATCTCACTTCGTCTTCTTGGGTGGCATAGTCGCGTTCCAAATATTCCTTCCAAATTACTAATTTTTGGAACCATTCGTCCTGTTCTGGAACTTTTCCTTGCTTTGTTATTTCCTCTCGAATGCGTTTTTCCAACCTGATGACCGCTTTTCTATGCTCGTCTAAAGCTGCAGATAATTAATCGCGCGCATTATCGTCGATATCCACTCGTGAAAATGGTAATCCTTTCAATTTGAAAAGCTCCTCAAGTGGATCCACTTGATTTTGCGATTCGTCCCAATTCGTGGGTTTCTCCTCTGCTCCAAAATGTGGCTTATACTTATCAACTAAATTATCAATCACATCGAGATATTCTTTAGATATCAGATGCAAGTTCCACACGAGGTCTTCTTTTACCTTTTTAGGCGCTTCAAACCACCAATCAACAGGAAACTCGCTTTCGACCATTATCAACTTCAAGTGCTTTTTCTTCAAGGGTTTTAATTCTAATACTTTTGGCATTTTTTTTATCATCCTCCTTCATGTTAAAATTCAATATTTATTATATTGTGTTTTTTCGTGTATTGAACCACTTTAACATTTAATTCTCTAAGTTGTTCGGTTACTTCTGTGCATATATCTTCGCAGATATCTTCTTGAACTAGATGTAGAAATTGGACCTCATTGGAATTAACGGTTTTTACCGCATCAAGCATTTTTTTCACGATCCATTGTGGTCGTAATTTCAGCGTGATGTAATTTTCCTTATCTTGAATCTCGTCCCTTAACACATCAATCCAATTTTTAAGGCTCTCTCCTTTCAACGATTCTTTATCGCTCATTGATTCGAATTCTTCGTATAATTCGTTCAATAATTCTTCCTTCTCAACGATTTCTTCGTAGAGATATCCCATTGCATATTCCGGAATATCGACTTGAAAGTACATTATACTTAAATCATTTAAAGCCTTAGCAAGCTCGGACTCCTTGAATTCTTTTAGATCAATGTTAAAATCAATCGTTACAAAATCAATTTTTTTCTTTTCAAGAAATTGTTTGAGTTTCGCGATATCAAAATAATGAAAATCATCTTTATTCTTTTTGGCAACATATGCACAAATGTGTTTTTTTTGTATTGGTTTTAATTCCAGTACTTCCATTTTTATTAAACACCTCCATATTCGATTCTAATTAAGAATCGTGTTCCTAAGTGACAATTGCTTTCCTCGAAATTTAAAAAATTTGATAACAAAATTTTGAATGGCTTTGACAAGAAAAATTTTCAAAATAACAATTTTAGTAACTTTATTTTGTATAATCATGTCTTTCACCATTCTATTCCATACAGAATGAACTTCACATCCTATATTTATAGAACGAAGATCATTCGGAACAACGCGGAACACTTAAATATTATTCAGCATATATCAATATTAATGAATAGGATTCGTTGCATATAAACATGATCTTTTAGAAATTTATAAATTTGAATCTTTAATTTTTAATAATCAAATAAAAATCATAATTTTAAGGATGAATATTGGATATCTATTCCGTTTTATCTCACGAATTCAGGAGAAAAATTTTATTACTTCTTGAAAAAGAAGGATATGTTTTATATACTGATTTAATGGATAAGTTGGGATTAGATCAAACAGGTCAATTAAACTTTCATTTGAGAAAGCTTGGTTCCCTGATTAATAAAAACAAAAAATATTATTTTCTTACGGAAGATGGTAAGCGAATATTAAAAATTTTAAACATTAACAAGCGAATTTTATCTGGCGAGGAAGTTGATTATCTTAATTCTAAAGGAAGCGAAATTAATCGCGTTGGAGTTATTATTTGTAATTGTAATACAGAAATTTCCAATGTTATAGATATTATATCGTTAGAAAAGCACATTACTAAGTTGAGAAGTGTTGTTTCTGTTAAAATATTTGAAAACTTATGTCAAGAAAAGAATTTAGAAAGAATAACAAACTGGGTAAAAGAAAATTTTATTAATAAGATTGTAATCGCCGCTTGTTCTCCTAAAACGCATCAACATATTTTTGAACGAATTTTTGATGGAATCGTGGATCACGCAAATATTGAAATTGCTAATATTCGAGAGCAATGTTGCTGGGTGCATCACACATCAAATGAACGTAAAGAAGATCCTTTCATTGTATTGCAAAAAGCGCAATTATTAATTGAAGCAGCAATAGAGAGAATATTGCTCCAAAAAGAAGTAAAAATTAAACGTGTAGAAATTGAAAAATCTTGTGCAATATTAGGTGGGGGAATTGCAGGTATGACTGTTGCGTTAGATTTAGCAAGATCAGGCATCAAGGTGTATCTTATTGAAAAAAGTCCAACCTTGGGAGGAAAAGTTGCTAGGTGGCATAAAGTTCACGGAATAGGAGATTGCTCGATTTGCTTCATTTCGGAACTTGTAGGAGAAATTGTAAAAGAAAAAAACATTCAAATTCTTACTAACACGGAAATAGAAGGAGTATCTGGAGAAGTAGGAAATTTTACATTAAATTTAGTTAAAAAACCTCGGTTTGTCGACGAAAAAAAGTGTACGGGATGCAAGCAATGTATTGATGTGTGTGGTGTAGGGGAACCAAATCAATACGAGTTTAATTTAACGAATAGAAAGGTCATATATTTTCCATTTCAAAATTGCTATCCATATGCTCCGCTTATTGAGGAAGAAGATCTTAATAATTGCTTAAATTGCAGGATTTGTGAGCGAGCGTGTATGAATAAAGCAATAAATCTTAATGAAAAAAGTGAAAATATTCAGATCAAGGTTGGCGCAAAAGTAGTAGCTATTGGTGCGGATATATTCAATGATTTGGAGGAATATAGCTATGATCCTAAAACTGATATCATATCTTCTGCAGAATTCGAACGAATGCTTTCTTCAGATGGAATCACTGAGGGGAAAATCCTTAAATTGACTGATTTGAAACCCCCAAATGCTATTTCTATTATTCAAAATATGGGATCTACGCGAGACCAACAAGAACTCATAAATAATGTCGTTCAAAAATATATTGGTTGTATTAAAGTAAAAAATCCTAAATGTGTTGTAAATGTATTTTGCAAGACGAAATCTTTGATAAAAGACGACTCACCCGTATTTAAATCAACTGACCCGAGATTTCATTATGTTGAAGATATAAAAATTGCTAGAAAAAACGATCAAAACATTATTATTTCAGATTCTATTGAATACGAGAGCGATTTAATAGTCTTAAATCAAAATTTAATTCCAAATAAGGACTTAAAACTGTTGAGAAAAACAATGGATTTTACTTTAAACGACACGGGATTTATGAGTGAAGAAACGCTGGCTTCTGGAATTTATGGTGCTGGTGCTATTCTTGGACCGCTCAATTACTATAAGACAGTAAATTCTGCACATAAAGTAGCTCTCAACATAATTTCTCTTTTTTCAAACGATTACATCCTAGCGGAATTCACGGGAATTGAGATAAACGAGAATGCCTGTGGTTTATGCACGCTTTGTGTTCAAGCATGTCCTTATAACGCACTATTAATCGAAAACGATAAGATTTCAATTGACAAATTCAAATGCAAGGGATGTGGGACTTGTGTTAGTGTTTGCCCAACCAACGCAATTGATATGAATATAGATACAACGGATAAAATCCTAAAAACTATCGAAGTCTTGTCTAAATTCAATAAAAAGCCAAAAATTCTTGCTTTTTGCTGTCGTTCATGTGGCTACGCGGCTGCAGATGATGCAGGCTTAAAAAAATTGAATTATCGTCCAAGTGTATTCATTGTTCGAGTCCCTTGCACGGGTAGAGTCGACGCGAATTTCATATTAAAAGCTTTAGAATATGGATTTGATGGCGTGTTGATTGTTGGATGTAGAAAAGACGCTTGCAGATATATTGACGGAACTCAAAAAGTGCAAAACAAGATACACCTTCTAAAAAAAGTCTTAGGTCCAAGATTAGGTCGCAAGATAATATTGAAAAATTTAAACGCCGTTGAAGGAAACAAATTTTCAGACATATGTAATAAATTTTATAACATATTAAAGGTGGAAAGTGAATATGAAGCTTAAATTTCTCATTGTTTCTTTAACCTCTTGTAGTGGATGCCTTTCGTCTTTGATTTCGCTCGATTTCTTCTCTCAATTTTTGGAAAAGACGGAATTATGTTATTTTCCTTTCCTTGAAGATAATGAATTTATTGAGAACCAAGATTATGACATTGCTTTAATTGAAGGATGCGTCTCAACCGATTTACAGATAGAATTTTTAAAAAAAATTCGAAAAAGCTCAAAAAAGGTAATTGCTTTAGGAACATGTGCAGCTTATGGAGGTATTTTAAGTTTATCTAAGGAAAAGTTCGCTATTCCCATACAAGATGTAATAGAGATAAATGGAATAATCCCTGGTTGTCCTCCACCTAATAAATTATTTGGAAATTGCTTGATTAAACTTCTTGAAAGAAAAGAAATAGAACTTCCTAAAAAAAATTTATGTGATGATTGTCCAAATAAGGCAGATTTTATTCTGAGTAAGGAAACCACGATCAATAAATTAATACCCGATAACAAGGAATTGTATGAAGAAGGAGAAACCTGTTTTTTGAAAAAAGGTGTATTATGCCTCGGACCAATCACGAGACAGGGTTGCGATTACGAATGCATAAAGGCCGGAATACCGTGCGAAGGCTGTATGGGGCCTGTTTCTAAAGACATTACATCAAATATAATTAATTTCTTAAGTCTTGCAAATGTTTCTAAAGATTTAAAGAAGTATAAGGGGTTATACTATCGATTTTCTAAACCAAACTTATGGAGGTCTTGATGTGATTAAAACTGTAGAATTATGTACGAGAATTGAAGGACATGGGGAATTAAGCGTTTATACAAGGGAAGATCAACTAATCCAAGCAGAATTTAAACTTCCAATATATAGAGGATTCGAGGCAATGCTGAAAGGAAAGAAAATTTTGGATGTACCTCGTATTGTCTCGAGAATATGTGGGCTTTGTCACGCCTCTCAATCAATCGTGAGTTGTAAGGTTATCGAAAATATGTATAATATCAAGCCTACTCAACAAGCAATAGTACTTCGACGAATATTAATGACGGCAGAAATGCTTAAGTCCCACACAACTCATTTTTTCTTCCACTCATTTCCTGACCTATTGAAATTATTTAATATAT
The DNA here is from genome assembly GCA_016839425.1 of Promethearchaeota archaeon. The sequence continues at coordinate 2,893 of JAEOUI010000127.1, read as the reverse complement.
CAAATAAAAATTTAGATTTAACTCAATTATTAGCGTTTGACAACAATCTTACTAAAAATGTATTCGAACTTATCAAGATAGGAGACGATATAAATAAGATGCTAGGAAGTAAATCCGTGCATTTGGTTAATATCTTACCAGGAGGAATAATATTTAAACCAACATCTCAATTTTCAAGGAATTTTCAAAATCTTCTATCAAAAGGGATTAATGGTCTTAAAGAAATTATTGATTTTTTCGTAAAACAATTTTCGAATATAGATCCCCCAGCATCTTTCTCTATCCCTAAAGTTAAATATCTAAGTTTAAGTAAAAACAAGATCTACAATAGATATGAGGGTACGATGACATTAAAGGAGAGTCGTTCGAAATACGACGAATTTTCTACTGAGAACTTTCTCCAATATTTTGAAAAAGATACAGGTTTAAGGGGAATAAACTTTCTCAACGAACCGAAAGCAACTATTCTAGTAGGGCCAATAGCCCGAAAGAATATAATAGAAAATTACGGCATTGAAGAATGTAATAGCTATCTTGACCTTTTTGGAAAAGAATGGAACAAAAACCTTTTATATTCGAATTACTTGCGTTTAATTGAGATGTATTCTGAAATGAAGGAAATTAATCAACATCTTGAAGGATTAAGGTTGGAATCGAGCTTACCCTTACCTGACATTCGTTCCATCAAAAATACCGAATCAATCTCTGCCGTGGAGGCTCCAAGAGGGTCCCTCTTGCATTATTATAAGATCAACGAAAGGAATATCGTTGAGGACGCTAAATTCTTCATTGCAACAGAGTTTAACTTACCTATCGTCAATAAAATGATCACAAAATACGCTCGAAGCCTTTATGAAACAAAGGATATTTCGCAAGTTAAAAAAGAAGTTCAACCCATGATTAGAGCTTTTGACCCTTGCATCTCGTGTGCCACGCATTAAAAACAACTTTGGAACCTATATAAATGAGCGGAAGAGAATTCAAATTCAAAAACAAGGAAGTAGATTTTAATTACGAACAGATCGAACCAGAACAATTATGTGAAGTGTTTTTATTTTATTTCGACGAGTCGTTAGGTCAAATTTTGCTTCTAAAAAGTCCCGAGGAAAGATATACTGACGAAGAGACAATGCGCATTCTCAAGGTTCATTCGATATGGTTTTTAGATATAAGCGATAAAACTGCGCTTGATCGCGTTGATTTAGAATACGGTATGAAAATGTATTTTGCAAAGAAGTTTTTAGTCCCATCGCATAGAGAGAAAAGGAGAGCAGGATCGGAGGAAAATCCCAACGAGACGATCGTACTCATTCTCGCTTTGCCTATAGAAATGGATATCTTTGGGGCTGCGTTGGTAAAAGGCACGACGGAAAAAATGATCAAGCATTTTAAACACCACTTCACTCGCTTGATCGAAGCAAATATTGCTAGTTTAGATTTAATAAAAACACCTCCAACAAAGCAATTGCTCGAGGAAGGACAAAGGATAAAGAAAAGAATGGGTGCTCTCATTAAAAACTCGTGTTCTCAATATTTCAAATCAGTAATCCAAAAAACGGATACTTCTACTTTAAAAATCCAAAAAGCTATTTCGTATCTTTCCTTGCGGGGGGTGCCTATCGAACATATAGCCAAAAAAGGCGATAAGGTGGGATTTTCGAGCATGAAACTCTTCGAAAATAAATTAAAATCAATAACCAACCCTATTCAAAAAAACAATTTTAGCATCACGGATAAAGTTCTCGTTGAAGAAACGCAAGAATTAGAAATCATAACGAAAAATAACACCAAAGATCATTACCACGCCCTTCAAGTGAAAATTACATCCCTAACGGAATTTTTCGAACAAACCATCCTTTTCGATATGATCGAAGAGTGGTTACCCGAAGAAGAACTGGTATTTAGCGTTCCTAAATCGACCGTGAATCAAGAATATATTTTTTGCTTGTTGGATAAAGATCGTAAGGCTATATTTCAGCAAAGAATTAAATCTAAATAACACTAATCCTGTTTAAAATAAAAAAAGAGTGGAATTTGTACTATTGTTTAAACAAGTAAATTCCGATTAGAATGGGTATGAAACAAATCAGAGGAATTATAATACTAGAGAATCCTATTGATATATAAACTCCTGAGGATTCTATTGCATCATAGACCAAAAGTAAGGTGAGCCAAAGTATTTCTCCAATAACCATCAAGCAACCTCCAATCACGCACATGTAGGAGATGGAATTCGACTCCTTAGTAATGAACAAGATTGTTGCCACCACGAGTACTACAGTTCCAGAGAGAACAATTAAAACTGGTACCGTTTGATATAAAAAACTCATTGTATCATAATAAATTTCGCCATCATAACTGTTCAATCCCTATGAAAAAGTATATGAAGTAATATCATAACTTGTACCAATACGGATGAATATTGAGGGTACGAAACAAAATATTAATACGTCTAAAATTTAAAAAAATTAGGGAAAAATAATTTTGTAAGTTTTTAGCAATACGAATATTCCTAAAAATACAACAAAAATTCCCGTTAAAATCTTGAAATTTCTCTCGTCTTTCATTCTGGTAACAGAAAAAGCTCCGATTATCGAAGCTGGAATCGAACCAATCGTTAATAAAAGACATAATAATAAGGAAGTTTCTGTAATTGGTTTGAATGCAATGTATGTAATCAAACCAGCAATACATATGGGAAATTCGCAAGCCAAAGCTGTGGCAATAGCGTTTTTTGTGTCTCTTCCCGAGACCACCTGTCCAGCGGTTACTAATGGTCCGAAACCACCTCCAGAAATACCTTTATTAAAGGAACTTAGGGCGCCTATAATTCCGATTTTCTTCCAGGAAAATTTGTATTGAAAATTTGCAAGCATTAAAGCACCCACGATCG
>JAEOUI010000126.1 GCA_016839425.1 Promethearchaeota archaeon | reverse complement strand
CGCAAAAAGCGTGATAGTATTTGGAAAACCGATGACAAAGAGCATCTTCAAACTAAACAAACATAACTTGCAACTCATACATCGAGAATACCATAGTTTATATAAGCACTTGGATATAATATCTACAAGATTGGCAATGTACTTGGAATCGCTAGGGCATTATGCGATACCTGTTCCTTCCTACAATCCTACATCCTACAAGAATAATATTGAACCCTGGGGAGTCATTTCGCTCAAACACGCATCGGTTGCCGCAGGAATTGGGAAAATTGCTAAAAATGGAATGATGATTCACCCAAAATATGGTACTTTAGTCCGATTGTCCGCTGTTATAACAACCGCAGAATTAAGCCCAGATCCCATGCTCGAAGAAGATTTATGCTTGGATTGTAATCAATGCGTCAAAGCGTGTCCTCACGGGGCATTTTCGAAGGAAGGAGAATTTAAGAAAATCACTTGCATGCCTAAAACTGTTAAACACGGCTTATTTCCACTTCATTACAATGACCCAATGTTTCGCCAAAGAATCGAGCTCATTACGAACACTATGTTTTTAGAATATAGCATTGGATGCATAAGCTGCCAAGAGGCCTGTCCTCTGAATAAAAAACCATTAAAATTATAATTAAATTTTATAAAAAAATAAAAAACACTTTTATTTTTAGATTACTTTCTGGTATCGGAAATGGAGTATTCTGCCCAACTGCGCTTCAGATCCCCTTTAGTACCAATCATTTCCTCTTTTATCCAATTATCGTAAATTTCCCACATTTGATCGAGATTATTTGATATCCGGACGCTTCGCTTCAAGGGATCCTTTCTTCCATTACTATAATCTAGAAAATATACGATATATTCAGGATAATATCCACTATCGCTTTTATTTGTTTTCCAAGCAATGAATTTTTTTACCGCATTATCACCCTTATCGTAAACGGCCTTCGCTAAAATTTTTGAAGATTTGAGCTTGAGCTCTTTTACGGAATCCGACACCTGAATGTCTAAAAGGTCCGTAATTTGACTGATTCTCACATCTTCAATGTTAGATGCGTCTTTATCCGTTCTAATTGGATCGGTTTCGATAAATCGAGGATGGATCAGCTTTACAAAGGGCATCAGCCGGATCATCTTCCACTCATTTTCATCAGAATCAAAAAATAACGATGGTTGCATAATAGGTTCTCCCTCGTGATCCGTGATAATGTCCAAGTATTCTAATTGACCAACTAATCGAGGCTTTACCATCTTCATTGCTCTACCGTCTCTAGTCGTAGTAATGAAGCTTCTTGATTCGATTATTTCGAATTGAGACCAGATTTCTCTTCTCTGATCGTCTGTCAAGCCCCCTCCCACTCTTGTTAGAACTTGATAATTTCCGTCAGGATACCTTAAGGCAACAAGCGCAGTTGCTAGTTGATCTTCTCCCAATCGAGAATCTTGTCGCCCCTCTGCGATGGCAATTACCGCAACATCTAGAGTGTGAACAGGTTTTATTTTAAGTGTAAGGTGTCCTGCTCGAACGATCAGTCCCTCGTGTCCACCCTTTACAACGGTATTTACATAATATTCCTGTAAGTCGTGCGTATTGGAGAACGATTTTGTTCGAACGGGGGCGATTCTACCGTCCTTATCAAATAATTCTGATAGTTTATCGTGGCGTTCTTTATATTCCTTTTCCAACCAATCTTTACCATCAAGTTCAATCACATCAAAAATTCGAAAGCCAATGCGTTCTAAATCCTCATCGGAAGAAGGATTTCTCCTATAACGCATCAAGTCGTATACCGTTGATCGTGCGTTGAAATCAATAGGGGTGGTTGTTGATGCGTGCATTTCTCCCATAAGAAGAGCAGTTTTGATCTCGTTCTTTTTCATGATTTGCTTCATTTCATCATTAATAGGTAAGCCAAGAAAGACTCTGTGAGTGGGCGTGTTGAAAAAGAACGATTCATCCTTTTTTTCGTCATAGTAATATCCCGTGAAAGCACCATCAACTTTTAAGCTTGCAAGAAAGTTCTTTCCAGGAAGTCCTATGATATCTTCTTCTCTTCTTGTTAAAAATCGTTGAGTAATATTTTTTCGATAAAAATCAATTTTTTGAGCCAAATCAGGATAAGGTAAGCTTTCAGATTTACCCCTTTCATAACCGTGAAATGATGTTTCTATCTTATCTTTCGTTAATTTCATTGTTTAGCGTAACCTCTTTTTATTTTTTCTTTGGGAGTTTTAATTCTTGGTCAGAAATGTGAAGAATGAGACAATAAGCGTCGTCTTTTACCCTACCTTCTAAAAATGCTCTTGGAAATTTTCTTCCACCGTCATATAGCACTAAAGGCTCTTTTTTTTTTGTATCTGAATTAAAAGCCTCAACCAAGGCAAATTTACCCGATAAAAATAATTTTTTAGCAATATCAAATAAGAATTTATATGATGCTCCATCGTAATGAGTGATATAATAACTCTTACGAAATACATATCCCATCAACAAATCTTTAGGTTCAAATAATTCTCCTGTGATCCTAACAGGTAATGTCCCATGAACATTCCCGGTTGATCGTTCGTGAGGTCTTTCCTGTTTCTTTCCATCAGGTCTCGTGATAACATCAAATGACTTGAAATTGTATACAGGGTCATAATTATCTTTTACCGCAATTCTCGAAGTCGATTTTATATATCTCCCCGTCGTGTTTAAATCAATATCTACATCGTCCTCCTTAAGTTTTTTAACAAGATCTGGTTCTTCAAGGAGTTTTTCATTGGATTTTTCACGATCAAAGATTAAATATCTTTTACTATCGACTTTCTTACCATCAGTACTCAATCTAAAAAATTTTTTTGCCCCGTGAGTTGGAATTAGTTCCAAATTTTTTGCATCGATTTTTTCGTAGGCCAGATATATTTTCATCTATTTTTTCACCTCACCACACATCAAATTCGGGTTCTTCCTCTTCTTCCTCGTCGTAATATAATATTTCTTGAGGTTTTAACATTACAGGAGCAACATATTCACCAATCGCAACAAGTAATGCGTCTTCTTTAGGAAAAAGTATTGCGTCCTTTGGTTCAACCGTATCGTAATAAGCATATATAAATTTATATAATTTATCCTGTTCTTCTAATAATTTTACACAAGCATTCTTGAGTTCTTGAAGATTATCGGATTCTAGTATATAAATTCTTTCTATGTCGTAACAAAAATAATCTAACAAATTAATTGTGCTTTCAATGCTTACTGGACCCGAATACATCGATTTAGTTTTTGGTAATTCCTTTCCATCTTCACCAACTATGATTGTATCTTTTGTATAAAAACCGTCTTCGTTCAGGTAAGAACTTCCCGTGCCGCTCGAAGGAATGACGTGTGTACCATCGGATGATAAATAAGCGTTTTTAAATACAACTCCATCGTTATCCCTGCGCTCAAGAGTAATTTTCCCATACACATCGTCTCTTGAGAAAGCTTTTAGCGAGCCAACGATGTCTTTTCCCTCTACTTGTAAGGTTAATTTTCTTGGCATTTTAAATCTTCAGTTTTCAGTCTTATAAGTTCTAATTAAGGATTGTTTAAAAAAACAATCAATAAAAAAAAATCTAGTCGATTAAAGATAATAGGTTTAAAAGCATTCCAACAAATATTTCTATTATATTTTTAATTTTAAATAAAAAGAGAATACTAAATGACAATATCTTTAAAAAAAAAAATCTATATAACAATTATCCTATTTGGATTGATTTTTTCATATATTTCAACACAATTTTTTACTAAAAATCAATTTGATATGGTTAATGAAATTGAAAATGGAATAGATAATTCAGGTCTTCCACATAGCAATCTTTTTTGCGAACCCATTTTTATCAACGCAACAGCCACAGGAGCGGGAGCTCATAACTGGTCTTGGGCTGCGGAACAAGATTGGTGCGTTTTTTCTGATGGAACTTATTATCTAGAGAATTTAACCATCAATGGGAACAACGCCTCAAGCTGTATTGAAATCATAAATTCTGATGTAGATCTCGTAATTAAGAATTGCACCCTTTATAATGCAACAACTATTTATGGTGGGCCAAGATCTTTTAGTTCTGGAATTAGGCTGGAGAATACAAACAATAGTTTAATTATCAGTAATAATTGTTCGTTCAATAATGGGCTTGGAATTACATTATGCAATTATTCAAGCAACAATCTAATAACAAATAATACAATAATAAATGCAACTTCAGGAGGGATAGTATTATGGGGGGATGGAAGGGATAGTATATGTAAATTCAATAATATTACTTGTAATAATATATCAAATTCGGGTAATGGAATATTGCTAAGTATTAGTAACAATAATATTGTTAAACAGAACCAAATTACTAATAGTACTTCCTATGGAATTGCTTTGCAAGGAAGTAGTTCAAATTTAATCAAGGATAATCATGTAATCGAAAATAATCTTGATGGAATTATTGTTTATGTGAGCCATAATAATAGCGTTTTGGAGAATTATATCGAGGGAAACTTGAGATATGGTGTGAGTATACAAGGGAGTTTTATAAACGGAAGTTCTTATAACAACATAACATACAATTATATCAACGATAATTCTTACGCTGGTGTTGCTTTAACATATGAAAATGTAAATCATTCGTTGATTTATAGTAATATAATCACGAATAACGACATCGGTGTGGTGATAGGTAACAATAACTACAACAATTCAATTCACGATAATGCTTTTTTTGAGAACATCATAAACGCTGAAGATATTACCTCAGTCGGAGATAATCAATGGGACTCTGGATCTCGCGGGAATTATTGGGACGATTATACGGGCGAGGATTTGGATCCTCCTTATGGAATTGGCGATACATCTTACGAAGTCTTTCATAATGGAACTGGAGAATATAAAGATAATTATCCATTGATTGGGTTTTCGCATTTAATAGACATTAAAATAAATCAAAGTACTATAATTTCTGGCGAATATGTTGAATTAATAGTTAATAGCTCCTTGCCTTTTCTTCCTTTTAGTTTTGAATGGGATTTT
>JAEOUI010000125.1 GCA_016839425.1 Promethearchaeota archaeon | reverse complement strand
TAATTAATATAAAAATAATTTTTACCTCCCTTCTTGATTGATACATATGAACCAGACTATGGATAAAACATCTTTTCTTGGAGATCTTGACAACGCCGTTGATTTATTCGTTGATGGAAAGTTTGATAAGGTAATAGCAATCTCTCATAATGATGCCGATGGAATTAGTAGCTTGCAGATAATGCTCAACCTTTTTGTCAAGCTGGGAATAGAATACGATTATTTCATATACAATCGTTCTATTTCTTGGGCGAATTACTTGAGTGGGATTTTATCGAAAAGACAATCAGAAAAAATCGCGCTAGTTTTTACTGATGTAGGTTCAAATCTTCATGAATTAATACCTATAATAAAATCAAGAAAAGAAATGTTCTTTATACTCGATCATCACGAAGTAGACGAGAATTACAGGTTTATATCATTGCCTGAGAATTTATGCTTTGTAAATCCGACAATATATGGTTTTGATGGCCTTGAACACATTGCGGGAGCAACATTAGCGTATATGTTTGCGAAACGTATAAAACCTTCTTTGATTAAATTAGCTTGGTTAGCTATTATTGGTATCGCAGGAGACTCTCTAATGTCAACTGATAATCTCCAGTCGTTTAATAAAGAAGTATACCAAGAAGTATTAGACGAGGAAATCATTCAAGAAAAACATGGTTTGATTTTATTTGGAGCGATGTTTGATTCTATTAAAAATGGTCTTAAATACAGCATATTACCTTTTATAAAAGATTTAGGGGGTGAAAACGATCAAACCATAAAATCGTATCTTTCAACCTATAAAATAAATCCTAAGAAAAAAGTCATTGATTTAGATGAAGATGAAATCAAGATCTTATCAGAAAAAACAGGTGCAAGGGTGGGAAATTTTGCTTTTCTCCACCAAAAACAAGGAATGCTCCAATTTACTTTCGAACACGCGCTTTTATTGAATATTTTATGTTTTAAAAATATTAGTGCCGCACTTTCAATCATCCAGCTAAATAAAGCTACTCGTTACGCCAAAGATTTATATTTAGAATATATCGAAGATTTAACGAAAAATATGAGAATTCTTTCCACGGAACTTCCTCGACTCGAAACTAATAAGGCAATTTTTATTGATGTTTTAGGAAAGATACCTCCAAGTAGTTGGTCTGATACTGCAAGTTTTAGTTCTGTAAATGATTTGCTGGATCCAACTAAAGTACTCGTTTTAGGTGGAGAGGAACAAAAATCAAGGACGATCAAACTTAGCATACGATGTTCTCGACAATTTTTAGAGCAAAATCGTGGAGAAGGTGTTAATAAATTGATAGAAAGGATAAAAGTAGATTTTGGTGGAATGGGGGGTGGGCACAAGTTAGCTGGCGGAATAAGGTTATCAAAACCGTCTTATTCCCTATTGAAGACAAAGATTGATGAATATATTTAGATTTCAGTGTTTTTTATTCAATTTTAGTATCAATTCGTTTTCGCTTGAGTCTTCTGGAAGAAAAATTTTTAGAGTTTTATGAACGGAGTTTGTTCCGGAAAGAATCTGAATGTCACTTATTGGGATGCCCAATTTTTTTTTGAGTAATTTTAATAGTTCGTAATTGGCTTTATTTTGTTCTGCTTTTGAGCGAACAGAAATCTTGACAAATTCGTCTTTAATTTCTATTCCTTCCTTTTTAGAGTTTGGTTTTACTTTTACATGTAATATAAAAGCGTTTTTCGAGGCTTTTTCAAGAAAATTTGGCATGATGTAAACTCCTCCATTAGGATCCAATCTTGATCATCTTTCCACATTTCAAGCAAATTATGAAATGAGTCATTCCCTCGTCCGCCCTCCTAGTCTGCCTAGTTTCTAGTTGAGCTTTATCATAACCACATCGACGACATCTAAAGTTCTTTATTGTCGTTTTCAAATTTTTATCTTTCCAATTCGTGATTTCGACCGTGCTGGAAACTTCTTCGTTTAGGGAATGCTCGATAGTGGTTTTTAATTTGTATGATTCGTTTTTATCGTTATTTATTGGTTTGATTGCCCCACATTTGCATTTTAACACTTTTTTTACGCCAATACCTTGTCCCGTGGTGGAAGGAAGCATCATTCCGCCGCATTCGTCGCAGAATTCTACCATATTTTATACATAATGAGTCTTTTCTAAAATAAAATAAATCGCCTTTAAACAAAAATTTAATCCTATATCAAAACTTAAGTCCAAAAATTAAAGAAACAAATAGAATGCCAGCGATTAAGTCTGCTGTGGTGCCTGGATTCAACTTTCCTTTCCGTGCTTGAAGATCGCAATCTAGTTGTTCAATAAGCATCTTTCCCTCTTCTGAGAGAATACCGCCTTTTTCCAAAATTTCGGACGCTCTCTCAGAAAGATTTTGGGCTGTTTCGATTCCTGCTTTTCTTACGACCAGCGAATCTGGATATTTTGACAAGATTTTCAGGAATGTATGGACGATTGCAATGTTAATGTCATCTGTTCTACCATATTCTGCCATAAAATAAGGAAAACCACTCTTTAAAATGATTTCGTATCCCGTGGAGTATTCGCTCGCTATTAAATCGCGTTCTTTGGAATATATAAATATTTGTTTTAATGTAATTTTATTATTTTCGAGTTCCTTGATAGAATTCTGATCGTTAAGGTCGTATTTATCACTTACACCAAGACTGCCTGGTTCGCATGTGTTGATTGCCTCATATAATAAGATTGTATCTTCCAATGTTGCCTGTTCAATAATTTTAAATAGCGATTTTGAAAAATCCTCTATTGATTTGGTGTTATTTTTAATACAAGCCATACATGCGGCAACCAATGGACCTAATATTAACACATGACCAAGAAGTACATTTCCTCCCTTTTGCCATTTCATCATGTGCGTGGTTGCATCCTTGAAGAACGCTCCTAAATGAACCTGACTATAATCCATATTTTCCTTGGATTTTATAATTTTTTCCACATTCTCGCATAAAATGTAATAACTTGGTACTATTGCCGCAATTCCCGCTAAAAAATGCTCAAACCGAGTTTTTGGGAAATTCCTTGTGCGATGGACATTTCCTGGTTTTGGATGCCCTGAGAGTTCCAGAAGGCTAGCTAAATTAGCGCATCTGATGACATCTTCAGGAGAATTGATAGCAATAAAATGCGATACTGACATAATGAAGTGTAAGGATCGCAATTATATAAATAGTGGGCTCGATGTGAGCTAATAGTAGGATAATTCGACGGTTTTCTTTTCCTTTACGATATATCCTTCCTTATCTGGATTTATAAGAGATATGGCTCGAAAATCGTTGTTAATGCCTTTTTTATGCAAGAATTTCTTA
>JAEOUI010000124.1 GCA_016839425.1 Promethearchaeota archaeon | reverse complement strand
TCATTTAATATATATTTTATTTATAAAATTATTTTATTTGCATTAAAGATTTTCGCTAGTATTCATACTTTTCATCAAAATTTTTAATATTCCGAAAGATCATTATTTTTATCATCTTATTGCGGTATAATTATTATTGATAAAAGATTTGATATATAGTAAGAAATGTATGCAAATAGAATTGATTCAATCAAACCGTTTATCGTGATGGAAGTTCTCGAAAAAGCACTTGAAATGGAGCTTGATGGAATAGATATTGTTCATATGGAGATAGGTGAACCCGATTTTGATACGCCAAAACGCATAATTGAAGGGTGCTTTTCGGATATGGAACAGGGCAGAACACATTATACTCATTCTTTAGGGATAATAGAGTTGCGAGATGCGCTTTCGAAATACAAAGAAGAAACCAGATTTACTAAATTTGATCCAAAAACCCAATTTATGATAACTGGTGGTACTAGTCCCGCATTTTTTAATGTATTTTCAGTTTTGTTAAATCCTGGAGACGAGGTAATTATAACAGATCCTGGTTATCCATGTTATCAAAATTTTGCAAGATTTTTTGGAGCCAAACCAGTTTTTCTCCCAATTAAAGAGGAAGATAACTTTGATCTGGATGTAGATGCCCTTAAAAAATTGATTACGCCAAAAACAAAAGCTTTAATTTTAAATAGTCCTTCTAATCCGACTGGACAAATAATCTCTAATAATACAATTGATAGAATCTCCTCCATTATTGAGAAGAATAACTTCTGGGTTGTTTCAGATGAAATCTATTCTGAGTTAACATATTCAGGAAAAATTGCTCCATCTTTAAGCGATAACGATTATAAAAATTGTCACGATAAGCTTATAATCTTAGACGGTTTTAGTAAGTTTTGGGCAATGACCGGATGGAGGTTAGGATATATTATCGCCCCCCCTAAGCTTATAAAAGCAATGACGCCTATTCAGCAAAACTTTTCTATTTGCGCACCTTCCATTTCCCAATCTGCCGCTATACATGCCTTAACATGTGGGGAGGAAACGAAAAAAATGTTAGATACATACAAAGTTCGAAGGGATTATATCGTTGATCACCTAAACAAATTAAAAGGCATCAGTTGTTTAGTTCCGAACGGTGCATTTTACGCTTTTGCTAATATTAAAGATCTTGAAATTTCAAGCACAAAATTTTGTATGACATTACTCGAAAACGCAAGAATTGCAACTTGTCCTGGAGCATCTTTTGGACCAAATGGAGAAGGTTTTGTGAGGTTTTCGTACACTACAGGAATGGATAATATTAAAAAAGGGATGGAAAGATTGAAATCGTTTATTGATAATTTAATTTGAGCAAAACCTAGACTTTTTCAACCCAATCATAAGGATCTTGAATATCTAGCCTTTGAATTCCCGTTAATAAATCATATAACTTTTTTGTAATTTCGCCAGGCTCGCAATTATTGAATGTCCTTTTATTATCTTCTAAAGTGATTGTCCCTATTGGTGTAATCACGGCTGCGGTTCCAGTACAAAAAGCCTCAGTGCACGAATCAGCAAATAATTCTTTATAAGAAATGTCTCTTTCTTCTACTTCCATTCCAAGGTTTTTTGAAGCTAATTCGAGAACAGATTTTCTTGTTATTCCAGGAAGAATTGTTCCCTTTAACATTGGTGTAGCAAGCTTTCCATTAATCACCGCAAAAAAGTTTGCGGTCCCAACCTCGTCAATATACTCCATATTAGCAGCATCCAAGTAAATAATTTGTGCAAATCCTTTTGCCTTGGTCTCTTTTGCGGGTTTCATAGTGCCCGCATAGTTGCAGCAGGTTTTGGACGACCCTGTACCTCCAGGGGCGGCTCTGGTGTATCTTTTTGATATTTCCAAATCTCTGGCTTTAAATCCTTCTGGGAAATACGGACCTACAGGAATAGTAAATATGATCATCTTATATTCTGTAGCAGGTGCAACGCCTAAGATAGGTCCCGTCCCTATTAATATTGGCCTAATGTAAAGAGCTCCACCACTGTCGTATGGCGGAACATAATTTTCATTTGCTTTGACGACCTTTTTAACTGCATCAACATATTTATCTATATCAAACGAGGGCATGAGAAGCCTGTTTGCACTTTCGTTGAGTCTTTTTGCGTTTTCTAAAGGGCGAAACAACACTATTTCTCCCGATTTTGCTTTTAATGCTTTCATTCCTTCAAAAACGCCTTGACCATAATTTAAGACACAGGCTCCTGGAGAGATTTCAAAAGGACCAAATGGGACTAACTTTCCTTCATTCCAATTTCCTTCTTTGTAATCAGAAACGAACATAGTTTCTGTTTCAATAAATTCAAAGCCAAGCGAATAAAAATCTATTTCTTCTGCTTTCATACTATTCAACTTACCAATCTCGATATAGGAATTAAATATGTTTAATTACTATTAAAAATTTACTTTAAAATAATAACTTGAATCTATGATTCTCAATTAATTAAGAAAAACAAAGAAGCTACTTCTTAGAATAACCCTATTGCTCTTTAATGAAATCATAAAATTAATAATGATTCCTCAATTTTATATAATCAGTAAAGTAACATTTAGCCAAGGTCGCTTAGCGGTTGAGCGCACGCCTGCAGAATTGGAGCAATTTAGTCGCTTTCTAATCGCGGTCAGTGTGTTTACGTGAGTTCAAATCTCACCCTTGGCTCTTTTATCGAAGGGTAAAACAAATGATCTTAAATCTAGCTGTGAATTTGAGTGTTAGAAAAAAAGATTTATTTTTTTTAAGAAAGATAATTAATATAAATAACAATAATTTCATTATATAATTGATTTCTTAAATAAAATTCATATATTAAATTGTGAAAACGATAGTGGCATGGAATGGTTGAAGAATACGATTATTTGTTTAAAACGATAGTTGTCGGCGATGGAGGAGTAGGAAAAACTGCTTTAACGATCAGGTTTTCAAAAGATTTTTTTACCGAAGACTACAAGATGACGATTGGCGTTGATTTTCATGTTAAAACAATTTCAATTGATTCACACGAAGGTCCCTTGAAGTGCAAATTACAAATTTGGGATACAGGTGGTCAGGAACGATTCAGTTCCATTCGGCCTATGTATTATCGCGGTTCCTTGGGAGCATTAGTCATATTTGATTTGACAAATTATGAAAGTTTTGAACATTTACCGATGTGGATCGAGGAAATCCGGGATAACATTAAAAACGAAATTCCACTACTTCTAGTTGGTAATAAATGCGATTTAGTCGACCAGAGAGCTGTTTCCGTTGAAGAGATAAATGAGTTTACAAGGAATTTTAACCTATATTATACGGAAAGTTCTGCTAAAACTGGAGCAGGTGTTGGAGATTGTTTTTCAGTACTTGCGTGCCTGATGATAGGAGAAGCCGTTCCTAATGAATTGCTTTCACATCACAATTTATATTCCCCAGGAAATGTAGTTTTTGACCCTTCATCTACTTTAATTTCCTCAACATCCGAACCTGATACAATAATATCTAAAAACACAATACCGGAACCAACTTTCGAGCCCGAACCCGAAATCGATTATTCAGCGCCACCCGTTCCTGAACCTGATTTCGAGCCCGAACCCGAAATCAATTATTCGGCGCCACCCGTTCCTGAGCCCGCTTTCGAGCCCGAACCCGAAATTGATTATTCGGCGCCACCCGTTCCTGAGCCCGCTTTTGAACCAAGTAATATTGAAAGCCCCCCATTCGAACCTGATCCCGAAATAGCTTTTGACATTCCTCCCGTTCCTGAGCCCGAAGTGATTCCACAAAAGCAAGTTGCTGCCCCCGTTCCTAAATATAAACCTGAAGCAGTACCGTTTTCACCAAACGCTCCCGTTGCCGTTCCTGCTCCAGAAGGATTTAAAGCCCCTATTGCCGTTAAAACAGCAGAGAGTGTATCTCCTTCATCCTCATCAAAAAATATACCTTTTATTGCTAGTGAACCTCCGATTGAATCTAATTCCCTAATTGATTATATGCCTGAAACCATACTATCAAAAAAGGATTTAAAAGAGAATGAGAAGCAAAAAAAGAAAGAGGAAAAAGAACGAAAAGAGAAGGATGCTCAAAAGGAAAAAGAACGAAAAGAGCTTGAAAAAAAGAAGAAAATGGAAGAACGGGAACGCAAGATACAAGAAGCAAGAGAAGAACGGGAACGCAAGATACAAGAAGCCAAAGAGGAACGGGAACGCAAGATACAAGAAGCCAAAGAGGAACGGGAACGCAGGATACAAGAAGCTGAAGAGGCAAGAAAAGAAAGAAAAAAGCAAAAACAAGAAAAGAAAAAGGAAAAAGAAAAAAATGTAGATGCCTTCCTCAGTGAAACAACAATAATTAAACCAACCCAAACAAGTGTTTTTGAACCAATGCCTCCAAATATGTTTGAAACCGAAGAACCCTCTCTTATTGAAGCTTTATCAATAAAAACAAAAAAAAAACCTAATAAACCAGCGCCTATATTTACTCCATTTACACCTGCACCCGAGGAATCAGAAGAACCTTCTAAGTTAAAAATCATTCCTAACATCGCCGATTATGAAAAAGATCAAGATACTTTTATGTCAACGCTCCCTCCTGTTGAACAGGTTGGAAACAAGAAAGGTAAGAAAAAAACAGTTATTTGTGGCAGTTGTGGTGCCTCTCTATCTTCAGATTACGCTTTCTGTAATAAATGTGGATCCCCCTTGTAATTTCTTCTAATTTTTTTATCATTACTTTAGTGACAATAAAATCACTAATATTTTAATAATCTTAGAATTAGAGAAAAGATCTATGTGTCTAAATTTCTTTTCCACAAATTGGACATGTTGTCCACATATTTTTTACCTTGGAATTACAGTTTGGACATGTTTTAAGACTTGAATCGATTTCAGTTTGAGGTTTTCCAAAAATCGTAAGATTATCCTGTAATAAATCCTTTCTTTGTGTTTCTGAAATATTTTCGAGTGAAGGATCTAAATAATCTTGTGGAAGGGAATCAGTACTTTTAATATTTTCTTGCATCTGTTCGTAATACGCTTCAGGAGGTTCTTCTTTTGAATCTTCTATTACTTCTCCTACTTTATAATAATAAAATTTCCCCTCGTTATTCTCTATGATCTTTTCACCATTCTCAAGTATTAATTCGATATAATAAATGATAATTGAATTGTTAGGAACCTTACTTAATTTTGCAATATAATGTTCTGTTTCGTTCGTCATGTTCATTTGATACCAAGATTTACCTTGGTCGGCAGAAAAAATTAGTTTAACTTCAAGAATTCCTTGATCAAAATCTTCTTCAGTAATTTTAACAACGATCTTGACATTTTTATCGAAATCTTCCGCTTTTTCGATAGATTTTGCTTTCATTTCGTCCCAAGCAGCACCACATTTAGGACAATTCGTAAACCAATTTGGGTATTCTGTTGTACATTTAGAACATTTTTTTGTGAAGTATCGAGCTGTTTTTATTCCTAAAGACGAAGGTTTTTTTCCCATTCTCTATCTTTTTAATTTTTCAATATTTAGTATTATATAGAATTTGTTTTTAAAGTATTAAAAGGTTTATTTTAACATTTTTAGATATGTTCTCTTATTAATTTTTATTGTTTTATCTCTATGAATTTAGTACCCATGTTTATTTAAAATAAAATCTTACATTTAGTATATACTAACTTAAAATTATTGAGTTAAATATAATGGAATCTGAAGAAGTTAAAGACTTATTATCTTCAATCAACGATTTAATTGATATAAAAATATTGATCAGAGAAATTGTTCCAGATTATAAATTGGATGAGTCTCAAAAAAAAAAATTTCTTAATTTGTTGAATTTAATTTATGCAAAACTGAATCCGCTTTTTCAAAAATATCTTTTAATACAAACCGAATTTAATCAACAAGTAACAACGCAATCAATAAAGGAAAGATTATTATCAATATTAAATGAAAATACTCTTGCATTAGTATCAGCAAATTCAACAAAAAAAAAGTTTAAAAATATTGGTATTGACCCCAGAATCATTATCGCTTCGGGTGGACCCCTTTTTATTGAAGATTATAAAGAAATAAACCCAAATTTGACAGAAAACGCACTTCAGGGGTTAAAAAAAAAATGTATGAGGCTTATAGACCAACTTAAAAAAGAAGATTGGACAAAAAAAAAACTATATTTCATATATGATGTGAATAATGCTACTGACAAGAAAATTCTGAGTAGATTAAATGAGATTTCAATGACGGTAGGGACATCGATAGATACCATAAAAATTGAAAATTGGAATGATCTAGAAATATAGATAAAAAATAGTTTTTAAATTAATTAAGAAAACCTAGAAGCATCTCTTTTAATATATTTTAATATAGTGTTGTCTAACTTTTCTTCTAAGTCAATTTTGTAATAATTTGCCAAACAAGCTATTGCATACAATAAATCTGCTAATTCTTCCCCAAGATCTCCATTTTCTCGTGATTTCAAAGGTTTAAATCCCTCAATATTGTTGAGCTCTCTGGCTATTTCACCTATTTCTTCAATTATTGCGGCTAACATTGATAAAGGGGGCCAATAACCTCCATGTTCCATTATCCATTGGTCTATTCTTTTTTGGAAATCCTTCAAAGAATTAGGTTGAGTCATTATAATTATTAATGTAATTTTTTTTAAAAAATAATTTATTAAAATGTTTAAATGTATCTTCTAAAAATATGTGAGTAATGATCTTTATTAATTTTAAGGTCTAGGATTTTTTTTAAACTTAAAAGAAAAATAAGAAATTGAAAAATAATTAAGAAAAAAATTATCTTAACCAATATTGACAAAGAATTTTTTTTCACAAAAATAAATTTGTTATTTGGTTTTTATAAAATAATTGTCTTTGTAATCTTTCAATTCATAATCATTAAAAGGGGAAAGTTTAATTATATTGTTATTACGGTTGAATTAGAGCATAAAATTAAGGAAAATCCATATATTTGACATATATTTTATAACAATAAATCCAAGATTAGTGATTTTCTCAGCTAGATATTAGGGAAACTGATAGGTGATATTAGCAATGTTAATAAGTCCAATCTCATTTATTATAATACATGGTAGAAAAAATTAATATCAATAACAAACAAAATCTCCAATATAATAGCTTACGATCTTATGGCCAAAATATCCATAAGGTAAAGTTATTCGTAGGATTAGATGTGGGTTCGTTGGTAACAAAAGCGGTTATTTTAAATGATAAAGAGATACTTTCCTGGTCAATTGAGGATTCTCGTTCAAATCCAGGTAAAGCAGCTAAAAAGACCTTAAAAAAAGCTCTTGAAGCGTCTAATATCTGTCAAGACGAAATATCTTTCACAGTGGGAACGGGTTATGGACGCGTGGCTCTTGATTTTGTCAATAAAACTGTTACTGAACTCACATGTCATGCAAAGGGTGCGCATTGGCTCAACCCAATGGTTAGGACTGTCATCGATATTGGAGGCCAAGATAGCAAGGTGATTAAATTAGATAGTGAAGGTAACATGTTGGATTTTGCAATGAATGATAAGTGTGCTGCTGGAACTGGGCGATTTTTAGAAGTTATGGCAAATGCTCTGGAGGTTGATCTAGAAGAATTAGGACCAGTTTCCTTGAACTCGATCAAACCCTGTATGATTAACAATACTTGTACTGTATTTGCCGAGACAGAAGTGATTTCTCTCATAGCTTCTGGCGCAAAGACAGACGACATTTCTGCAGGTCTACACCAAGCGATTGCATTAAGAGTAGGAAATATGGCTAAAAAAATTGGATTAGAGAATGATGTGCTTTTCGTAGGAGGCGTGGCAAAAAATTCGGGCGTAAAATCTGCCTTGGAGAAGGTTCTTGGAATCAAATTTGCTCAATCGGAGTATGATCCTCAAATTACTGGAGCATTAGGAGCAGCACTGATTGCGAGAGATAGTTTTTATTTACAAGGAGGAAATTAAAATGGATTGCATAATAGATGAGAAGATAGTAAAAAAGCTAAGATCACTTTCAAGCGTTGAAGACCTAATGGAATGGTTGAAACAAGCCTTATCTCAACGACCCCAACAAATAATCGAGGAAAAGAAGCGGACTGGAAAGAAGCTCTTAGGTTTCTTTTGTATGTTTCCTCCCCGAGAGATACTTGATGCTGCTGATGTTCTATACACTTTTCCCGCCGCGGCCTTTTCGGAAAAAGATTTTCCTGCGGGAGAGATGTACCTGCCCAAAACTTTCTGCCCGATCCCCAAGGCAATCCTTGGCCTGAAGGTGCAAGGTGAAGATCCCCTCTTTGAAGAAACAGACTTTATTGTGGCTCCGGCTCCTTGTGAATGCAAGATGAAGACCTGGGAATATTTGGATCAAATGGTACCCATGTATATCTTTGATATACCTAAGAAATTTGATGAACCTGATGCATTGACTTATTTTCAATCAGAAATACACCGATTACGCGATCAACTAGAGGATTTTCTAGGAAAGAAAATACCGGATGAGGCAATTCGGGAATCAGTTCACCTTTTCAACAGAAACAGAGAACTGCAATATGAACATTATAAACTTAAAGAGCATTATCTATCTCCAATCAAGGGGGTTGACTCGTTTTATGCACTCACTTGTGATTTGTCCCTCAATATCCGTGACGCTAATATATTCTTGGAAATCCTGAATGCGAAGATGAAAGAGCGGATTAATAAGAAAGAAGGCTATAATGGAGTCAGATTGATGTTGGCAGGAGCTCCTGTGTGCTGGCCCACAATAAAATACTATGAGCTCATTGAAGAGTGTGGTGGGGAAGTGGTGGCCGAAGATAATTGCTCACAAGCGCGCAAATTTTTCAAATACGAGGATGCGTGCCTTGTCGATGAAACAAGTGGTGACATCATTGATGCACTTGCGGAAAAATATATGAAGATACCGTGTGGAATTTGGACACCTAACAACGCCCGGATTGACCTCATTAAGAACTTGGCATACAGTTTCAACATCAAGGGAATTGTTTACAACGCGCTTGAATTCTGCCACCCTTTCAATTCCGAATTCCAGAAAGTAAAAAAAGCTCTTGATGCCGAAGGGATTCCAACATTACATATAGATGGTACATTTGGTGACTCAGATAGGCAACAAATGAAAATAAGAATCGAAGGATTTATTGAGATGCTCAAATCGCGAAGTGTAAATAAAGATATGTCAAGCTTTAAACAAGGTAAAAAACTATCCAATCTCTGATCCTTAGAAGGAAATTGTATTTTTTTTTTATATTCTCCTTTCTTAATTCTCTCCTTGAGAAGATGATATAATAGAATTTCAAATTGTCTTTTATTTAAATCAATGTATGGGAATGGTTAATTCTTATATGTGACGGGTTTTGAAAAACTAGCCAATTCTTCCTGTATCTATTTTTGGAACCTATATATTAAATTATATTTTCTCTCTTTCTTGAGTTCCATTCTGCTTTTTTTCCCGCATTATATCTATTAACTTCGCTATAATATCCCGTAACCCTTGAATAAACCTTTACATCTAGTGAAGAGCATTGAGGACATTTGAATTGACTTCCTCGGAACATTTTTCGACAAGATGGACAAAATATAAAATCTGTTGTATAGGCGAAATATGCCGTATTAGTATTAAGACAAATGCTTTTTGTAAGATCCCATAAGCCTTGAATGTCAGGTTTTTGTTCGCCAAGCCAAATATGTGTAATGACGCCGCCGCTAACAATGGGGTGAAGATCACCTTGTTTCTTTATTCTTTCTGATAATGGAATATTGGCGTCATACCTAAAATGACTAGAATTAGTATAATACGCAGAAGACCCTGAAGATTGCACTATTGCTTTCTTTGGAAAATGTTTTAAATCAAGTTTTGCTAATCTATTTGAACTCGATTCTCCGGGTTGCTCCCATAACGAATATGATTTTCCGTCTCGATCTGTCATTGAATTGCATTTAGCAACCATATAGTTGAGTATTCTTTTTCCCATATTGTATGCATCATCAGATTCGTGAAGTTCTTGACCTGTTAAACTCTGTATGGCCTCATTTAAACCCGTAAAACCGATGGAAAGGTTTTGGTCTTTAAGGTTAAAAATTGGAGCACCTTTAATCGTACCAGCACATAAAGGTAAATGACCTGATTTTAACCTTTTTTCCATTAATAACCACTTTTTTGTTAATATCTTTGCTGATAATTCCATATTATCGTCGAGAATCTTTAAATAATCGTCAATATTTTTAGATTGATAAGCATAACGTGGTAAATTCAAGCTAACGGATTGTAAAGAACCAATCGTTACATAATTTTCCCATACATTGGCATTTTTTCTTTTTTCAGGATCGAGAATACATCGGCTAATAATCTCGTTTCCGCTTAAAAACTTTCGGCAACATTGGCTATGAATCTCGTCTGGCATCCATTCAGGACACATATTCAAGAAATAAGGAGTGCCCATAGTTACGGCTTCTTCCATTAATTTCAAATAGGATGGTTCGAATTCTTTTAACCATTCCTTTTTAATTTTAATTTCATGTTTTGGAAACGCAAAAAGACGACCGTTATGATCTCCTTTTATGTATACATCTGTTAAAGTATCAAATAGCTCGAGACATTCATCTTTATAATCGCCATATGTTCCTATTATTTTTCCGTGAGGTCCAATGGCGGGTATGTTAATTAAACCCTCGGGTATGGTTGGCGTGCATGATATGGATGTAAATGGTACTTGACCTCCTCTAGCTGCAAAGATCTGATTTGTCTCAAATATTAGACATTGCATTGATTGTTCTATTTCTCTTTTACTCAAGCCTCGAGCATAAGGAGCTAAAAAAGTTGTTATATAGTCATATCCTTGCCCTCCTGAAAATTCTCCCTGAATAATACCCAACCACTTTGCAAGATGAGTTACCGCAACTCTTAGGCTTCCGGCAGGTCCCGATTTGTTACAATGAGGCCAACTATCTACTGGCGGTAAACCATTTTCAAGAATCATTCGAGGGTCCCATTCTTGACAAAAAGGTCTTAGATCGAAATATCTAAGCATGTGGATATGAATATCACCATATAGGTGTGCTCGAGACTCTTCTGAATCCAATAATCTTAAGAGTGCATATTCGTTGGATATTCTATTTGCGGCCCAATGATGAATGCTCTCAGGATTCATATCTTGGTTTGCGTTTTCGTCAACACCGTGTTCTAATAAATCCTCGTAATCCATAAGGGGCATTCCAATTCTAGTATAAAGTTTTCTTTCTTCTTCAAAATGCTGCTCTGAAAGGATGGAACATACAATCTCTCTGATGTGTGGTCCTGAAAGAAATTTAATTCCTGAAGAGATTATCCTTCTTACAACCAATTCCGTTATATCAGAAGCAGAATCTTTATTCATTCCTGTTTCTTTCGCAATACTTTGCTCAATTTTAAGTGGATTAAACTCGACTACGTCTCCCTCCGTTCTAAACACTCTAGGAAGTAAATTATTCAAAAACTTGTTTCTCATCTTTTTTTCCCTTGAAATTTCTGAGTCTGGATCTATTAACACGATTCTTCAACCTTGTTTCGTACTAATTAAAATGTTTATTTAATAAAAAATTATGGGCTAACGGTGCATAATTTTGTCGTGTCCCGTGAGCTGAAATAAGAAAATTATTAATTCCTTATTATGGTTAATTTTATACCTTTTTTTGATATTAGTTATTTTATTTTCTTCAATTTAAAGTTATTCTATTAAGAGCTTAATGAGCTTAAAATCCTTTATTCCACTAAATATTTGAAAATATAGAGACTGCATATTTACTAATTTCACTCATAATTTCTTAAGATCTTTAATAATAATAATGTTATATTTGTTTTTAAACAAAAAATCAATTGAAATAGATATTAAACTAATAATATTACTTATTACCATTGATATACTGAAAGAGAGAATATCGAAATAAGGCATACTAAAAATTGTGCAAATATCCAATCAAAAAATATTGTTCTTTTATTTTCTGATTTTTTGATTTTTATTGATACGACAAGAGTAAATGCAGAACTTATTCCCGTAAATACAATGAGTACAAAAGTAATTTTGTTTAATGTTTTTTGGGTTTCAAGAATATTTAGTAAATCGAGACCAACTATTAATAATAATAATCCAACTGAAGCAATTAAGAACAATATTCCTGAAATATTTAGAATTTTTTGAAGTTTTACATCAACTTCAGAAATTTGCGTTTGTTGTCCAGTCTCTGTTTTTCTTATTTTTGACATGTAAATCTAATTAGCAGTTTTTTCTTGATAAAAGATTGAATTATTTATAATTTTAAATTTTTATCTTTTTCTTGACTTTAAAATGTTAACCTCTATTTTTTAGGAATATGATTGCCTTGGCAATATCTCCATTGCAATCAATAAGTACTGCTTTTGCTACTTCAGGGGATACATTAGCTTGAGCCGCAACAAGCATAACATCGTTTTCAGTAATAGTTGGTTTTGTCTCTTCTTCGCTAATTTCTTCAGAATCTCCCATCAATCCTACTTCGCTTGTTGAAAATTCATCAGGGGCATATTCATCAGCAGTCCCTATTATTTGGTATATTTCTTGTCCTGCTTGTTTCATTAGAATAACTTCAGGCTGGTCTATAACTAATGTCTTATCCAAGCTTTCAATTATGACTCTTTGTGCTTCAATTGGTTCCATATCAATGCCTTGATTTTGCATTTTTCTACGCATTTGTCTCGAACCAAAAGATTGTTGTCCTTCCCTTTTTCTGACTGCCTGAGGACGTTTGGGCTTTTCACTATCTTTTTTTTGTATTTCTTTAGGCAATTTCATAGAATCATCATTTAACCTTCTTATTACTTAATAATACGACAAATTATTTATAATGTAGTAATTTTCCAAACCAATTAATTTAATCCCTTTCTCACATTTATTGCGATGCCATTTTTAAAAGCTCTCACATAATCAATCGGAATTTTTAGCCTCCCAATTGCCAATAATTCATCTTCTTGATTTACAACAATTACTTCATCTAATGGTCTTAATGTTTCGTCTATATCAATTACATGTTTACAAAAAACATTGCGCCCCATTTTAATAAAATCCGAAATATCTGTTAGGACTATTGTTCTTAATTTTGGTGGTGAAGTGTTTTCAAGGATCTTTTTGGCAGAATTAAGACTTAAAGTAAAAAATCCATTCGTAGGTTTCAAACTAAGATATAATCTATCGTTAGCAAAGATATGCCTGATTCTTCCTGTATTTTTCGAATATTCAACTTTTATATTTATATCTTTTTCAAAAAGAATGTCTGTAATTTCTGGTCCAAATTGATAATCGCAAATTGCCTTGATTTTTCTAATAGCTAGGTTTTGATTAGAATACATTTATTATTATAATAATGATTAAAAATATATAAAATTCAACACTAAGGAAAGAAATAGAAAAGAAATAATAATTATGCGTATAATCCAGAAGATTGTAAATTATCTTTTATTTTATTAAGAACTTTGTTAGTTGCATCCAAGAAATCTTGTTCTGAAATTAAATCAGAATCCTTTCGAATTGCAAACATTCCAGCTTCCGTACATATCGCTTTTATATCTGCTCCTGTAGCTCCTTCTGACATTTGCACTAAGCGATTAATCTTGATGTCTTTTTCGACATTTAATTTTCTTATATGTATTTTAAATATTGACTCTCTTGCTTCCTCATTTGGAACTGGAAATTCAATCATTCTATCAAACCGACCTGGACGTAAAAGAGCAGGATCAAGAATATCAACTCTATTTGTTGCTCCAATGATTTTTACATCTCCTCTGAGTTCAAAACCATCTAGTTCACTAAGTAATTGCATTAATGTTCTTTGTACTTCTCGATCTCCTGAAGTTGCTATTTTAAGTCTTTGAGATCCAATAGCATCAAGCTCGTCAATGAAAAGTATGGTTGGGGCTTTTTGCTTTGCCAAGTTAAAGATCTCGCGTACTAATCTGGCACCTTCACCAATAAATTTTTGCACAAGTTCTGAACCTATTATTCTAATAAATGTCGCTTCGGTTTCATGAGCCACTGCTTTTGCAAGTAAGGTTTTTCCTGTACCTGGCGGTCCATATAATAAAATTCCTTTAGGGGGGTCAATTCCTATGGTTTTAAATAAATCTGGTTTTTTTAAAGGTAATTCGACTGTTTCTCTTGCTTCTTGCAGTTGTTCTTCTAATCCACCCACATCAGTGTATGAAACATCTGGAATGTTGTCGATGACTTCCATGCCTTTTACAAATGGATCTAATTTCGTTGGTAAGATTTCCATTATAGCAAAGGTTCTTTGATTGAGTGCTACCCGCATTCCTGATACCAATTTCTCGTTTTTAACCTTCCTACTTGCATTCACAACAAAACTAGGGCCAGTAGAACTTTTTACTATAGCTCTTCCTTTTTCATCTAATATATCAATTACTGTGGCAGAAACTAAAGGTGGTTCTCTTAATCTATCAATTTCGTTTCTAAGACTATGTAATTCTTGCTCTAATCGTAATCTCTCTGCGTCTAATAGTTGTTTCTCTGTTTCTAGGTTACGGAGCCTTTTTTCAAGGTGCCTAGTATAAGTAATTAAATATTCTCCATCTTTAGTTTCTTCTTTTTTTTTTCTTTCTTTTGTTGTGGTCAATAAGAATACCCCTTCATATCTTACAGATTTTAATCGATAGTTCTCTATAAAAATTATAGCTCTTTACTTATTTATACTTACACTTTTTAAAAAAAGTGGTTTGACTAGGATATAAGGCTATAATTAAAGAAATTTCAGAGATAAGAAAAAGTTAACCATTATTATTTAATTAAAAAATTATTACAGGATTTTTAAAATTAAATATAAACTCATATTTTTCCTTTTTATCATCATTATTTTTAGTAAAGGGAATTTAAAAACAATCTAACATTATTATTTTATAGTCTCTAATAAAATCTTCTTCCAAGTGTATGTGAACCTTGTCGAAAAAAAATTTTGATAAGTTTGAAAAAGAATGTCCAATATGTGGCTCTATTATTTGGGGAAAGGGTGAAAAAGTCCTATTAGAGGGCGCAAATATAACTGTTTGCCCTATCTGCGCTAAACACGGCCAGAAAATACATAATAAGCCTTCATATGCTTCCAATCAAAGGAAACCTCAATCAAACCGCCCCACCTCAAGAAATAAAATAAAGAAAGATTATTTAATAGAAAAAGAAATAGTTGAAGACTTTGATAGAAAAATCAGAAATGCAAGAACACATATGAATCTAACTCAGGAACAGTTTGCTCAAAGGATTAACGAGAAACCCTCTCTAATGAAACGGATAGAGGCAGGTAAAGCCAAACCTACTACAAAACTTGCTCAAAAATTAGAAAAAATTTTAAACATAAAATTATTAAAAGACTCTGATGAATTTGAGGTTAATACATCCCAATATATGAAAAAAAACTCAGGTTCGTCCTTAGGGGATATTGCTTTCATTAAAAAAAAAAAAACTGAATAATTTTATTTATTTTTAAAGAAAAAAGTTCCTAATTCTTTTCTTTTTTCAAAATTTTTGTTTTTTGATTTCTTGCAATTTGCTCTTTAATGAAATGTATTATCTCTTTATTGTCTTGTGCTTCTAGTGGACCGTTGCACTCTGGACATCTGAAATTTAATTCAAAAGCTTCATCAAAATCATACTTATATTTCGATTTAACGCAGGTTGTACAGAGAAAAAAATAATTATTTTCTTCGAATTGAAGTCTCTGCCGTAATTTTTTTTGGAGTATTTTTTGTTTTTCAATTAAAATCTCTTCAATCAAGTCAAATTCGTGCCACCAATAATAAATAAACCAACCCGTGCTCTTATCGCGTATTCTACGAAATTGCGCTAATTTTGCGGAATAAAGCTTGTATAGTGTTTTTCTGACCGTGTTTAATTTTAATGATTCTGGATCGTTTGGTTCGAAATCTTTATCTTCTTCTTCGAGTCTATCCTTTATATTTTCGGTGATATCTTCGTCCGTTATATCCTCTCCTTCTGAATTCAAGAGCTCGTTTCCCACTTCTATAGCTACATTTCCTCCTATTATATACAAAAAGGAACGTAACAATGGAGTTAATTCATTAATGTAAGTTTTCCCTCGCTTTTGATTTGACTCAGTTTTATAATTATAAGAATTAATAAAAATTAAAATTTATGGAATTTTCATATCTATATTATATTACACGATAATATTATATTGCTTTTCGATAACTTCACCATCTACATCAAGCGTGCGGATCATTTTTCCCTTCCTTATCGCCAGAATTCTTTTCATCATAGAACTCTGAACATCTTTAGGAATTTCAATTTCATTTATTTTGTAATTATTGGTAAGGGTTGCTTTTTTCCAAGATTCTGGTAATTCTGTCTTGAAGTCGTGAAATATCGTATCTTCTATTAATAGATTATTCTTTTCTGTATTACTGATTGTTGCTGTAGAAAAAGAAATACGCTTGCTTAGATCATCTTCTTCAACTTTTTTTTTTGAGGGTTGTGGAATTCTTTTTTTTGTAGTGACTTTAACCGATGTTCCGGAATTGAAGGAAATTAGCAAATAGCTGGTTGCACGTAGTAATTCAATTGCATTTTGAAGAGTTTTTATATCTACTGTATCCTCAATAGTTCCCTTATAAATTTTTTTATCTCCAGTAGATTTTTTCAACTTCCAATCAAGTCCTATTTTCTTAAGGTCTTCGCTTATATCTTTACCCGTCTCTAACACTCCAGATATGGTAACTTGATCAGTAGTAGACACTTTACATCCTATTTCTTGGATTAAATCTTCGTACTCATGAGTTCCTTTTATTGTTATTTTTGTGCTTGTTTTTGTAATCAATACTGCAGGACCTATGAATTCACCTTTAGAATACCTATAAAAATGCCTATGAATATAGAAATGTTCCTTTGCAACATCCTTTAATTCTGGTGTCTCAATTATTTTACTTAGAAAATGCATAATCAATCGTTTTTGATGTATTTTTTATATACTTATCTAAATGATACACCCTTTAAATTTTATGTATAACAAACTTAAAAACGGATAAATTATTTTTTTCCTAAATAATATTATTTTCGATAATAACATGATTCAATTCACATCCCAATTTACACCTACATCAATACCATTATGGGTTTTTGCTTGGATATTTCTAGTTATTGGAATATTATCTTTGCTGATTTTGGTTTTATATACTAAATATGGAAGAGAAAGTTCTATCAAGCTCTCATTTATAACAATTGTTATTGCGTCGTTTTTCTTAGGATTTGGATTCCATTTTCTATTGTTAAATTTAGGATTATAATTTCTTTGTTGAGATTTTATATCCAATAGCAAATAATTTATATTCTATTTAGGTTTAAATAAAATAGAATATATTTGTAAAATCCTTACAAATAATTCTTTGTTAAATAAATGGAGATTCTAACATGTTATTACAAGATTGGGGAGCTATCTATTTAATATTAGGTATAATAATTGGAACAATCATAGTAACATTAGTACTCTTCATAATAGTAATGCTCTTGGAATCCAAAACAAAGGCCAAAGACAAGATATTTTTCATAGTTCTTATAGCATTCATCGCTGTATTTCTCTTACCGATCATTATGAACGCAATTGGTATGGCTTTAGGTGCAATCGGTGATTTATTTGCGGCTATAAGAAACGCGTTCGATCCAGGAGAAGGTCGAAACTACTTAGTCTATTTAGTTCCTGTTATTGGTTTTCTTATCTTGCTCGTGATCAATAAATATTTACTTGATATCGAATGGGATACCGCAACTTGGATTTCTTTATTGCTATTATTTGTATTGTATATAATGTTCTGTGTAGTGCACGAATTATCTGATTTTTTCGTTGCAAATCCGATTGGAGGATAAGAATATTTTTCTATTTTTTTTTTTCTTTCTATATTATAGAAGAATCTAAAATAATTTTTTTTATTTTTAAAAAAAATGAAATAGACTATAAGAAGTTAAATCTTTTCTTTGAGTTTTAATCTGGGAGCAAGTCCAAGAGACATCATTTCTTGTAAAAGCAACTTGAAAGCGTAAGAGCAGACTACTTTTGAAATGTTTGTACCTTCCCCGCAAACGGGACAGTATCGCTTGTCGCGATTTCGATCGTAAACTGCTAGCAAGCCACACTTTTCGCAAATGAGTATGACGGTTCGATCGGACTCATCTAATAACCTCTCTTTTAGTAATAACGCAGAACCATGTCCGACCAAGCAATCTCTCTCCATCTCTCCAAATCTAAGCCCTCCTTCTCGAGCCCTACCTTCCGTTGGCTGTCGAGTTAAAATCTGGACTGGACCTCGAGCTCGAGCGTGAAGTTTGTCTGCAACTAGATGGTATAATTTTTGGTAATAAATTGGCGTGCAATAAATTCCCGCATCGTATTTTTCACCCGTGATACCATTATACATTACTTCTCTACCGTTAAACTCAAAACCTGCTTCTACTAATTGTTCTTGAAGTTCAGTAATATTTTTCCACTCAAAAGCTGTTGCGTCTCCTAATTTTCCCGTGTTACAAGCGATTTTTCCG
>JAEOUI010000123.1 GCA_016839425.1 Promethearchaeota archaeon | reverse complement strand
GATGCTGATTTTGAATACTTCTATCACACGGCAAGAGGGTGGATTGAAGCGTCAATTATTCACTTGTTAGGAAAAGAAGTCAACACGAAATTTATCGCACAATCTTGGAAAGGGGATCAGGTAACTATAATACATGTAATTCTACAATGATATTGAAGATCTTTCTTCGTTTTTTGTTTTAATAATTTTCTTATTTTTTAAAAAGTAAAATCACTAATAATTAAATTTCTTAATATAAAAATTATCTTAAATTGATCCAAAAAGACAAGGCTCTTTAGAGAAGTAAGCACCATCTTCAGATCATAATAAAAATTGAGCACTCTGTATTGGTGAACCCGTCCTTTCCTTGAGTCGTTCGCCTTCCGTTTGAAATAACCCAACTTGATTTTCATCGTCCATCTGTTTTATGGTAAGAACAAATTTTTTCAAATCTTCCTCGTCCTTAATGTATTCATCGTATTCTTCTGCCTCAAATATTTTCGTTGCCAATTCCTCCTCGCTTGATTCGTCTGCATCTAATTGAACGGCCTTTTTATCGTTTTCGTCGTAAAATATCCTCCCCTTACCCCAAGGAGACACCAAATATTGATACAAAAAGGTCGTAATATCGGGAGCGTACCAATAAGGATCCGTCCAGCACGATGCATGCACCCATAAATATTGCCCAGAACGATGGTTTAATAACTGTTTTACAACATCTTCGTCTTCTATTTGATTCCAATCGTAAACGACTACTAACCCAGGGGCGTTTTGGGACACATTAGACCAATTCTTCAACGGTTTATCTAATAATTTTGCACAAGCATTAGCCAATATGCGACTTGAACGATCGGGAGCTGCGATAATTTGGGGAACCTCAAGTCCAGCAGCCTCTAACACGAGTTTGATACGCTCGATTCCTTGCAAGCATAAAATAAATGAATCTGAAAGATAAGCATATCTGCCGCGCATAGATTCTTCCAATCCGAATGGGGATATATGAAGAAGCACAGACCCATTTATTATCCAATGCCAAGCTCTCAAGTTTTCATCCTCAAGCATTCCCTTATTTTTTAAATAAAAGGCTCGCTTAACCATTCCTTTAAGTTGCGCTGTCATATAAACAATGTTTTCATCACTCGAAGATTCGAGCGTCGGCAAGATTTCTTGCGCCTTATCGATGTCTCCAATCATAATAGAATTAAAACCTAGCAGGTAACGACAGAGCTCGCTCGATTCCAATAGAACTTCGGATTTCGAAAGAAACTTGACTGCTTCGTGGTTCATCATGAGTTCTTCCAGATTATAAGAAAGTTCTGCCAGAAAGTCCTCGTTGTAGGGTTCTATCTTGATCGCTCGAGCAAGCAAGGTTGCAGCAATGTCGTGTAACTTGTCTTCGAATAGCTCGTATGCGAGATCGTAAAGTGCCTCAGCATCGTCAGGATTTCTCACGATAGGATCTATGAGATATCCGAGCTCTTCTCCAGCAATTTTCCACGATATATCTTTAAACAATCCAAAAGAGTTTTTCCACATTTCGTCGTTTTCGATGCTTGAAGGATATCGTAAAATCGGTCGCAAGCGCTGAAAGGCTGTTTCATAGTCGGATTGTTGCATAAGATCTATAACGATTTTTCGGACATCTTGATAAGTCTCATGAGGTTCTTTTTCTTCTTCCACGATAGAGATTAGAAAGAATGATGGTTTTTTAAAATATTGTTATGCTTAGAAACAAAATTAAAAATTAATTATCCTTCAAACCTATTTATAGAAATCGTGTTTTAATACAAGGAATAAAATTAAAAACGCGTGTTTGTTAAAATGTGAAATTAAGGGAATCAAAATTGAAGTTGCACCTTTGAATTTTTTACTTTCAAAAAGGAATTGGATGTTTGCATTATTAGCATTGATGTTATTTTCTTAATTAAAGAATAATTCTTAAAAATTTTCATATTGCTCGAGAATTTTCATTTTATTAACGATGTTAAGATATTGTAATTCAAGTGTCTCAAAATTGCACCAGACGCTTTTATATATTACCTG
>JAEOUI010000122.1 GCA_016839425.1 Promethearchaeota archaeon | reverse complement strand
GTTGTAGGAAATTTAAAGTTTCTCTCGCAACAATGCTAACCTTGTCATCGCCACTTGGAATGAGATCCATGTAAATATTTAAGCTAAAGAGAATTAAAAAATTTTTTTAAAGTTCCATCTAACTCCTTATTTTATTTTAAAATCAGATTCTTTGACTTTTTCTCTGGCAAATAAGGACTTGAGATAATCAGTTACAAATTGAAGCCGTTGTTCAAAGGGTACGGAATTATCTAATACCATTTTTCTCATTAGTGCTTGATATTTTCCCTCTACTTTTTCGACGAGCGTGTTGTTTTCAGATTGAACGATTCGAATTTTGGGTTGTTTTTGGATATAATCGATTAATTTTAACCATTTTTCAGCGTCAGTAGGATTAATCCCAATTTCTTTCAACCTACTCTTTGGAAAAACTTCTTGTTGAACTTCAATAAACTCAAAAATTGCTTCAATTCGTTCTTGGATGGTTCTTCTTTTAGGTTTCTTACTCGACATTGTTTTTATTCCTAATTTTATTAAGGTATTATATATATTTAAGCCTTGGTACGTTATTGGATCTTGGGATCTAATAAACAAAGGTTTTTATAATCACATTTTATTGTAATTATAGAAAAGTCATAATTGGTATTTTAAATCAAATTATATATTACTACGATTGATTGATCGGTAATTAAAGGAATGAATATGAATAATAAAGAAAGGATATCATCTATTAGCATAAACATTGAATCCCATAAAAACGCTTTGGTTTATTATGTAAGAAATATGCTTGAGAAAACAAAACCAGAAGAAGTTGATTTGCTAATGAAAAGATTCATTGACAAATATAATACCCTACTTGAACAAAATACTCACGAGGACATAGTAGATCTCGAGAAATTTTATCAATTAATCCGTTTTTTTAAACCTGCTTTGTCTGAAATATTAAAGCCTGGAAAAACATTTGATACTTTATGCGATCTTGCCTTGCAGGGTTTTAATGTACCTTTGAATCGAATTCGACAACAAATAAATACGGAGCATCGCAGTACTGGTCAACAAAGAAAGAGTGGTCCAATTCTTCCAGGAACTAATAAATCAATAGTGTTAAGTTTCATTTGTCCAAAATGTAAGGAAGAAGTTAAAATCCCAGAGAAATTACAAAACGACATTCTAAACGGTCTTGAAAATTTTGAAAGACCCCTTCATCATGATCAACCAATGGACATAAAAATTTCCAGAATTGATCAGAATTTACTTGAAGACCAATCAATTAAGAAGATTGAGAAAATAGAGATCCCAGCTGCAGAACTTCTCATGGGGCACATGAATAGTTCAGAACGAAATATAGAATACATGAGATTATTAAGCGTAGGAATTGATGTAGGCTCTTCTACTTCCCATTTAGTATTTTCTCGACTGACATTACAGAGAGAGCGGAGCTTCTTTAACATGACTAATAGATTTAATTTAATTAGTCGAGAAATAATCTACGAAGGAAATATCATGATAACTCCGCTCCTTGACAAGGAAAATATAGATATTGAATCGGTAATCGATTTTTGTAAAAACGAATACGAAAATGCGGGAATAATCCCTAAACAAGTCGATACAGGAGCCGTTATTGTTACCGGAGAGACTGCTAAAAAAAGAAATGCAGATATTATCGTTGAAAAATTATCTTCGGAAACAGGAAAGTTTGTAAGCGCGACGGCAGGACCAAATTTTGAATCCTTGTTAGGGATTATGGGCAGTGGCATGGTGAAATATTCACTAGAATCTCAAAAAACCGTAATGAATGTAGATGTTGGAGGCGGGACGAGCAATTTAGCAATCGCTTCTAAAGGAATCGTTCAAAGTTGTTCGTGCATTAATATTGGTGGGAGGTTGCTAGGGATTGATAAAGATTTTAAAATTTGGAGAATTGATGGTCCTTGCGAATTTATAATGAGAGAATTAAACATGAACTACAAAATCGGTGATATAATTCCAGAAGGAGATGTAAAAAAAATTGCTCACGAATTTGCCAAGGCTCTCCTCGAAGTAATGCAAGGTCCTGCAAATAGTAAGATAGCAAAATGGTTGATGATGACTGATGATCTGGATTTTTCGTATTCTATAGACGAATTTTCGTTTTCTGGGGGCGTTGCGGAATTTATTTATTCTCCTGAACGATCAGAAAAGTTTTATAACGACATTGGTCATTATCTTGCCGATGAAATAAAAAGCCTCGTAAATTCTTACAAAATTTCTCTTATTGAACCAATTTATAAGATACGTGCAACGGTTATTGGTGCAGGTTCTTTTTCATTGTCAATATCCGGATCTACATGTTATTACGACGAATCAATTCACCTCCCCTTAAAAAATGTACCCGTCATTACGATTCCGTTTAATTTAAACGATTTGACTAAAAACAACGACTATTTGAAGACTCAAATCGAATTAACCTTGAAAACTTTTGATATGGAAGAAGGAAAGGATCTTTACGCCCTTTATTTCAAGGAGTTGATAAGACCGACTCCAGAGTTCATCGAGGCCCTTGCGAACGCACTACCCAATTCAATCACGCAAAAGTCCTTGGTTATTCTCATACTCAGGTTTGATGGAGCTAAAGTTTTAGGACTTGCTTTAAAAAAGAATACACAATTACGAGAAAATTTGTTTTGCTTGGACGAATTAGAATTAGAAACAGGGGATTGGATCGACATTGGAGCACCTCTCAAAGACAAGGACGCCTTTCCAGTTACAATAAAGAGCTTGGTTTTTAATCAAAACAAGCCTATCGTTCAAGAACAGCAAAAAGCTATTGATTGTGATAAAATAATTGAAGCATTTAAGGCTTTTCAACAAGAACACGAGGGATACGATAAGTTATTAGTTTTAAATTCAAGGGGAGAAATCGCATTATCATCAGATCCAAATTTCTGTACTCAAGAAGAAGCGGGAAAATTACTTAATGCTTGGAAAAAGCATGAAGCCTTCTTTACGATCGGGAATAATCGATATCCGATCTTGAGTTCAGAAGATTTTCAATTTGCCGCAGGGAGCAATAATTCCAATGGATATTTGGTAGGATCAAAAACAAAAAGTAATCTATATATATTAGTAAACATTACCAAGGGTTCCATATTAATGAAACCTAATATTGCGAGAGTTGCAGCAATTGATGTAAATAAATGGTCTTGGAATTTAATTTAAACTTTTTTCAATAAAAATCTGATATGATAAATTTATTGAGTTTAAACTGAATAGAAGTGTTGAGTCTATTTTTTCATTAATTGTCCTTTAATTAAATTCAATGTTTTCTCGAAAGCCACATCCAATAATGCTGCTTGTTCAGGATCGACTAGAACTCTTGTGAGGTCTTTTCTAAGTAATGAAAGTATCTCTTTGAGTCCTTCAATGCGCTCATCTATCGAGAGATTTTTTGATTCTTCTAATCCCATGTGACGTTTAATTTGGTAATCTCTTAATACTCGCCAAAAAAAACCCTTAATTGCTTTTTCCGAAATGGATATATATTTAGTCAGTAATTTTGAAATATCATTAACTTGTTTTTTTTGTTCGGGCGTTATATGTAATCTCTGATAATAGTCTTCCGCTTCTTGAACTAAATTTAATTTAAATTTTATATCTTGGGTCATTTTTCCTCATTTTATTTTATTTTTTTTATTAGGGAATATCTTTCATCAATTTTCCCCATATTTTTTTAAAGATCGATGAAAATTTAGAAAGAAATTCTGTTAACTTAATAGTAAAATATATATAAAAATTTTCCACTTAAGGAAGTTAATCTCCCTATTTATTAATTTTAAATGTTCAATTACAGATTCATAAAAACTATAGAGGATTGAACGCTAAAAGTAATTTATTACAATTTTAAAAAAATTTTAAAAAGAAAGATATTGTATAATAAAAACTAATATTTCGTTTTAATTAATTATTCTATTAGAAATCTACACAATCTTAAACAAAATGGTAATGAATAGGGAAAAATTAATAAAGAAAGGAAAGCGAATGAAACGCTTGGTTTCGCTTGTAATGAAGCTGGGACTTTTAAAAAGCAAGAAAATAGGCACGGAACGCTTTGTCGAAACATCTCATGGGAAAATTAGGGTGCTCGAATATGGTTTTGACGATCCAAATGTTTCACCGTTATTTATTGACATGCACGGAGGAGGATTCATTTTCTTGTCTGCGGATTTCGACGAGCCAATAAATCTCTATTTTAGAAAAAATACTAAAGTGAAAATTATTAGCATCGATTATCCTTTGGCACCAGAAAGTCCATATCCTATCGCTATCGAAGTAGTTTACGAGGTTGTCCAGTTTTACATGAATAATTCCTCAACCTACAAATTCGATCCTGACCGTGTTGGAATTGGAGGACATAGTGCAGGTGCCAATTTAGCCACGGTCACATGCTTAAGGGCGCAAGAAAAAGGTGATCCGAACTTTAGATTTCAAATATTAGATTTCCCACCTTTAGACATACATACAGATCCGTTTCAAAAGCCGAAACCAAAGAAAGCAATGTCACCAAAGACGGCAGCAGCGTACAATGCCTGTTATACAGATGTTGAAACTGCAAAATCACCTCATGTT
>JAEOUI010000121.1 GCA_016839425.1 Promethearchaeota archaeon | reverse complement strand
GGGTTTAATTTCAGAGATTATTGATGTGGATTTGTTATTTTTAATAGATTCGCTCAAGCTTTTTCGGTTTTTATCCCTTGGTAACCGTTCCATAGAATTGAAATATTCCCAATCCTCTTTTATGAATTTTTTTCTGCGACCTACAATTTCAGTAATTTTATCTGATATCGTCATAATCCTACTCATTAAAATTTACAATAAATTATCCAATTTTTGTCTTGCTCCACCAGAAATTTCTATCAAGCTTTTCAATTTTTCAAGTGCATTACCCGATTCTATTGAATTTCGTGCGATAGAGATCGCATCGGAAAAATCGTTAGCTTTATCTGCGCTCTTTAATGCAAGTGCTGCATTCATTAAAACCGTATCATACTTTGCATCCTTTACTTTATTGTTCAAGATATTTATCGCTATTTTCAAATTCTCTTCCATGGTGCCAGATAAGAGTTCTTTGGGGGAATAACTAGGGAGATTGAACTCATTATTAGTGATAGCATAGGTTTCAATGGTCCCGTCCTTTATTTCCGTTATGTAATTAATACCAACGGGAGCTATCTCATCAATACCAAGCGAATTATAAACAGTAAATGCGTGTTTAGTACCTAATCCATTTAAAACATTGGCCATTAACTGAGCTAATTCTTTCTGGAATACTCCAAGAACATGGTATTTTGCACTTGCGGGATTTGTTAAAGGACCTAAAATATTAAAAACTGTTCTAATTTTCAGCGCTCTTCTCGTAGGCATTGCATATTTCATTGCGGGATGAAATAATGGAGCAAACATAAACCCTATTCCCACTTTTTCTATGCATTCTTTAACATTCTCGGGAGGGAGGTCAATCTTCACGCCCAAACCTTCTAAAATATCTGCACTCCCGCACTTGCTCGTGACTGCACGATTCCCATGCTTCGCAACTGGAACGCCCGCTCCAGCTACGACTAATGCGGAAATCGTACTTATATTGAAAGTTTTAATTTTATCACCACCCGTACCACAAGTATCTAATAATTCTCCTTCAACGGAAGGATTGATCTTGCTTGCGAATTCTCGCATTATTCGAGCGAATCCCGTGATCTCATCAGAGGTTTCGCCTTTCATGCTTAAACCAGTTAGAAAAGCTCCCAGCTGAGAATCTTGAACTTTTCCCGTCATGATGTCCCTCATTACATTTTCTGCTTCTTGTTTTGATAAATTATCTTTGTTTGTAATTTTTTTTAAAGCAATTATTATCGTTTCTTCTTCCATTTTGACCAATTTTTTTTATATTTGCGCGTGATTCGTTATAATATTGGATATCAATTATTAAAACGCACTATTAGAGGTAAAAGCTGTTAAATCGTAAGGATTAATAAATAGCGTGAAAATATGATTTGTTCCATTGAATTAGCGTTAAAGCCTACGCCAAGGCCAATGCCAACTGAAATCATTTGCGAACGAGATTGTCATGAATCTTATCCTTAGTATAATTGTTTTTTATAATTATAAATCGCATATAAACCATTTGCATTATTCAAAATTGAAAAAAAAAAAGCGTTAGAGGGAATAGAATGGGAAATTTTTAAATAAGGTTTAAATATATTTTTAGTTTTCATAAAATCACGACAAATAGCTTTTTATGACTGTAAAAATGAAATAAATATCATTAGGTCGGACAATTCGAAGGAGAATCCCAGCGATTAACTCCATATTCGTGAAAATCATAAAGATTCGTCCCTAATGATGATAAGATAATAAAAGCTGAAAGATGCAAATGAAGAATTCCTCTCGTTCTGAAGGAAATTTTATACGAATTATCAAATCCACTATTTTTTTAAATTAAATACTTGAATTAACAAGTCTTGAACCTTTTTTTCTGTTATTTCTCCAACTTCTGTTATTAGCATGTATTTTTTGTCTTGTTCTATTCCATTTAATACTTGATCGGGATCTGGAATTTTAGTTCCATTGAAAAATCCAAATTTGATGTGTTGATTTGGTTCTTTCTTAATGTAACATATTATGTCCCCTTTTTCGTAAGTTGGGACACCCTCTCTAAGATTTTCTGTTATATCAGGAATTATATCAAGGATTAATAATCTAAGTTCCTCAACAATAGCTCGAAAAGGAGGAGGAATGTTTCTTATGTATTCAATAGCCTCCATATTAATATTTACCATTTTTTTCCAATGTTTGATTAATAAAATTGTATGTATATTATAAAATTTAAGAAGTTTAATTGTTATTCCTATCAAATTCTAATAGAGCAAAAATTCCAGGATTTCCATATTCCTTTAGCAACTCAATACCATCAGCTTTAATAGAAGGAATAAGGGGGTCTACAACGATTCTTGTTTTATTTTTCCTAACGAGCACCGCAACGCAATCCATTTCAGTTAAATTAACGAAAGCAAATATCCCTTTTTCTGAATTGTATTCGAATTTCTCGGTCCCAATTGCCAAGACTATCCAATTTACTCCGTCAAAATTAATCGAATGGCCTATTTCTGGTATGAACATATCAATGCTCTACAAAATTTTATATCGACCTTTAGTATGAAAATAATCGCTAATTAAAAAGGTTTTATTTGGTTTATATTAACGACTTTCCTTCTCAAATAATAACGCAATTCATATAAAAATTAATGCTTAGAAGATTTTGTTATCGATGAGAGGACAAAAATATCACTTATTTTAGATTAGGTCTAAAACTTCTACCTAATAAATACATTCCTATTAAGAGAATTAGTCTAGGGATAAAGACTAAAGAGTGGATTAAATGACCAGGTACAACAGTATCCATCAAAACCACGCATCCAAAAATTGGAATGGAAATAATAAGGCTATTAGATCTTTTCTTCAAATTTCCCGTTGAAACTTTCCTGAATTTATGCCAACCGATTGCACAAATTACGGTAGAGATCATAGTTTGAATCCAGATAAATGCAAAAAAGAAAGACATTGGATTTACCCAATCGTCATAAACTTCATTAATTGACTCAAGTTCTGAAATTTGGATTGCATATGGAAATTCTAGAAAAAATGTTGCATAGTAAATAGCAGATATGATTAAAGCAATAATCAACACATATTTTTTTACCATTGGGCTTCCAACTAAATCCCAAGAGGAACTTGTAATCGCATAGGACCCAAAAGGTAGGGTACAATAAGAAAAAAAGAACATGACATTTTTTATCCAAGGAGCATTTTGTCCGAAAAATAATACTGACAAAAAAGAGAGGCTAACACCCATCCAACCTAAAGCCATTGAAATATATATTATCATTCCGTTAAAGTATAAGGAGTTTTTATTCTTTTTATATCTAAAGATATCTCTAAAGAAAAAAATCCATGCTAAAACAACTATCACAAATGCGCTTAATCCATTGACCCATGAGAGGTACACATTTGTCATAGATAATTATTATCTCAATATCCTATATATTTATTTCCTCTTTAAAAATCCTTAGATTAAAATGTATATTCGGTTTTAGGTTTATATCCTTGACTTAATAATATAAGCCCGAAAGTCTCTAAAAATCTTGGAATAAATACTAACGAAAGTATCAAATAATCTGGAATTGTTGCATCTGTTGTGAATCCATATCCTATCAAAACTGACGATATTAATACAATAGTAACACGTTTTTTTAAAGTTCCTGATGATCTTTTTATCATCTGAGAAATACCCATAATAACACTAATTCCTGGTACGATCATTAAGACGAGCGAAACAATATAAAAAAAGGACCTCACATTAACCCAATCATCGTAGACCGAGTAAGGTAATTCAAGTGATGTATGACGGATAGCATCAGAAAAGGTGTAAAATAGCACGAGATAATAGATAATAGAAAGGATTGCCGAAATTATCATAATAATCTTCATTTTCTCAGGTTTTCCATCCCATGCACCTCTATTAATTACAAAAGCTACAAAAGGAAGAGCAGAAAAGGAAAAATAACCCGCTACACCAATTATCCAAGAAGCAGTATATCCAATTGCAAGAACGGAGATGAAAGACATGACCACGCCAGTAAAACTCAATGCAGTCACGAGATAAATAACCATTCCATAAAGATGT
>JAEOUI010000120.1 GCA_016839425.1 Promethearchaeota archaeon | reverse complement strand
ATATCTTGTAATAAGTTAAAAGTTCCATCGTCCATTGCAATCGTTACTCGATTGTTTATTTTACCTCCTCCATTGATGTCTTTTTCCATTTTAATCACGTTTTTATCCCTCTTTCGAGATTATTTTTTCAGAAGCATGTATATATTCCATCGTTGAGATATAAATCATAATTTTTCGTAATAATAGTAAAATCGTAATAACGACTTCATATAATATCAAATAGTCCATTAATCTATTTAAACATTACCATAAATGTTTATGATCCCGACAATGAAATAATGCATTTGCAATATTGAGCAACATTATTATTATGCACTTGAACTTAAGAATCTTTAAAAAATCGTTTTTTTTTATTTTTTTATATGATTTTTGTTAAATAATCTTAAAATTAAAAATCCCATATGAAATATTGAATCAAAACTAGGTTAATTAAAAACTTGAAGTGTTCAGAAACTATTTATAAAAATTTTTCTTGAAATTGAAATATTATTATTTTTTTCTCATTTCTTAGCTTTTTCTCTTTTGGCTTTTCTTTCGGCAGCTTCTTTTCGTTTTTTCCTCATTTCCTCTTCCATGGAAAAGTCTTTTGCGCAATAATTTTCCACGGGACAAATATTGCATCTTGGATATGTAGGAATGCAAAGTTGTTGCCCGAATCTTACAAGTGTTTTCGTTGCCTGTAGCCATAGGCTTTTAGGGAGAATTTTTTTGAGCGTCTCCTCAGATTGTTCGGGAGTTTTTGTTTTAATCCAACCCAATCGATTCGGAATGCGATGCATATGCGTGTCCACGGCAAGAGCGGGGATATCAAATGCAAACACTAACACACAATTTGCAGTTTTTGGTCCTACCCCTGGAAGATTGACAAGTTTTTTAAAATCTACAGGGACAAGATCGTTATATTTTTCGTGAATGATCGTGGATGTTTCTTTTATTCGCTTGGCTTTTTGCTTGTAATAACCAGATTGCCGTATGACTTGCTCAAGATCCTTTATTTCCGCGTCGGCTATGGATTTTGGCGTGGCGTACTTTTTAAATAAACTCTCCGTTATCTTTTCAGCGGTACTATCTCTCGTTCTTGCCGATAACATCGTTGCAATTAAAATTTTAAATGGGTTGGATTGCACTTTTACTAAATCGCCTAAAAGTGCTTCCCCATCTAAATTTTTTTCGATTTTATCTAAAATTTCCTTATATTTCATTTAATAACTTGTAAGAAATAATTTAGGTACGATTATTATTGATGTCTAATAAATTCTCTTCTTATCAAAGATAAGAAGATATTAATCAATTTCTTATTTCTTTTCAAACACATATATCTTTCTTTTGACAACTTGGCCTTTTTTTGCATCAAGGAGAGCCTTGGTATGTTTTTCT
The DNA here is from genome assembly GCA_016839425.1 of Promethearchaeota archaeon. Next base: position 3,314 of record JAEOUI010000120.1, on the reverse strand, counting down.
TGTAATTGTAATTGCTTGTTTGATTTGTTTACAATTCTTTCTACATCTAACATTGGAACGAATTTAAAACCGTGTGAAACGCCAATCTTTTCAATGTTTATTTGAAGATCTCCTCCATCAACGGTTGTAAATACGGGTGCAACCAACACGATCCTCCCTCTAGGTTTCAATATGATTTGGGCATTCTGAAATAAATCTTTGTAAAGAGGTTCTAATTCGGACGAAATTAATTCGTTAATTTCGTTGTAATAAGGTCTTTCCTTGAAAAAAGGACCCAAAGAGGGTTCAGTACAAATACCGTGAAAGGAATTTGCTTGGAATTTTTTTGAAAGTTCCTTTATTTCGAGGTTAACAAATTGGTTTTTTAATAAGTAAGGAACCTCTTCTTCCAATTCTTCTAAAAGCCAATTCATGTTTCGAATAGTGTTTTCAACTTTTTTTCCATCTCTATCTGAACCATTTACTTGAAAACCTTGGATGGTTGCAAACATGGGAATGGTTCCATTTCCGACAAAGGGATCTAAAATCTTTTTTTTCTCTCTGTCTTCAAACAAGTTTAGGAAATTTAGCATTATTAAAGCAAGTTTGGGGGAAATCGAGCTCTTAAACTCTTTAAATGGACGGTCTTCGTCGACCTGTTTCTTGAAATTAGGATCATCTGCCGTGTAAGTTCTACCTATATAAACACCCTCTTCGGTAAAGCCAAAAACGATTTCTGCTCGATCCTCGTTAAAAAGTCCATATTTTGTGAGGTGGTGTGGAAAAATGGGATTTAAATTTCCAGATTTAATGTTTTTTTCGGGATACTTATAATAGAGAGATTTTTTTGCCCCTTTCTGCTTGAGAATGGTCATGATAGTCTTATTTAGAAATGGTAAAAAGTGCTTTATGAGAACCTGTGAGTAATATTCGTCATCAAAAAGGTCAGGATATATGGAAACCGCAAAAAAAAGGCTTTGTTTATTGATGGTTGTAAATGTTTTATCCAATAATGGTCCTAAGATTAACGCAATTTTTTCTCTTTTCTTCTCCACCAATTTGTACTTTTCGATATGTGTAGGAAAAGCGTCCTGAATAGTATTTATATGAATAAAATCAAAAATTTTACATATTTTTTGAGTTCCCCCTAATATAAATTGCAGTTCCATGAGCATATCGATGTAATACTTGTCCTTTTCTAAGCTTTCAAACTCTACTATTGCAACATTAGCAGAATAATCTGTAATTTTTCCCTTGAATTGCGAATATTTTAGCACATTATCTAATTCCGTCAGTGATAATTGCCAATTTGAACCTAAAACGAAAATATATTTGTCCATTATATATACTAAATCGATGATATGGAATTAGAATGCTTTCTCGTATATCTATTTTTCCTTTTTGTCAATTAATTCAAAAAAAGGAGAAATTTATGGATATTAGAAAAATTTGGTATTTTTTTACTAATTCTTATTAAAAAGTTCACGCTCTTTTAACTTTAAGCCAAAGCTTAAATGCTTTCGTGGGTTTTCCTCTCCAAATGGCATTCTTGCCCGTTTTTTCAAATTCTTTTACATCCTCTTCAGTATAATCCAATCCACTAGCTTTTTTGGCTTTATGTTCTAACTCCTTTCCAATTTCCTTGATATCATTTTCGGATAAAGTTTCTTCTTTAGAAATTATAGGTCCAAATTGCGCTTCTTCCTTATGACTTTCTTCCTTGGTTTTATCAAAGTCAATTTCAATTTCATATGTTTCTCCCGTAATGTCGCCCAAGGCACTCATGATATCTTCGAGGTCCTCTCTTCTACGCGATTCAGGTACCATTTCAATTATCTTATCTTCAATTTGCGGCGATTCCTTTGCCTTTGATTTTTCATAGGCTTTTTTCTGCTTTAATTTTTCTTCCCTGGCTTTCTTTAAATCTGCAACAATATTCGAATAATTATCTTTTAAATAATTCAAGCTTAAGTTTACAATATCTGATATACTCTCCCAATTATCTTCCTTAAGAATGGCGTTAACCCAATAAAATAATTCTAATATGAGATTAACCGTTACGACCTTTCCCTCCGTGTAGGCTCCTACTGTAAGCCATCGTAGGATATTTGCTATCAATATATTGTTATCCAGAGCAGTTATTCCGTATTCTCGTCCTAAGGAAGAGAACATGGAAAGGTTTCCAAATCCTACGACCTTTCCCTTATAATACTCCACCGCAACCATCAAGGGGATATGTGGACTATCTTCTTCGCCCCAATCGCTACCGTTATATACTCTCGTCCAACAATTTAGTCCTCCATTCAAGATGACATCAATCTTTATCTCGTCCTCGACATCTATGAAATCTAATATTTTCAACGAACAAGCGCTAGAATAAACGATTTGTCTGATATGTTCCGTTAAAATATGGGGTTTAATCTTGCTGAGAAGAGGTCGTTTTTGCATGTTAACATAATTCATGGAATCGTTTACTTCGGTTGGGAGAAATTCAAAGCCAAATTTACTTGTAAGTTCATTAAGATTTGTTTCGTTGATGAGGTCCCCTCCACTCGAACTCACAATGAGTAAACTTCCTCCATTTTTCACATATTCTTCAAGCACATTGATTTCGTTTTCGGATAAGTTTTTATTTTTTGGAGTTGAAAGCAATATGGCGTCGTATATTTCCACCTTGCTTATAGAATCAAAACCAGCTTGAATCTTGCCTAATTTATACCCCGAAGAAAATAAGAATTCCGTGAATTCTGCATAACTTGGGGCTTCTAATGTTAAATTATTATTATGAGAATAATCCAATCCAATAGTCGGGTCGCTTGGCATCGTAATTCAATTAATCTTTTTTTTATCTTTTAAGATTTCAATAGATTCGCTTATTAATATTATGAAAGAATGATTTTTAATAATTCGTTTCAAATAAAATCAAAACTTGTATATTTTATTTCAAGTAAACCCCTATTTAAGTATTTTTGTGTGTCAAGAAATTTACTTAAACAGTCTATTAATCTTTAATATCTGTGATTATCTGTTAAACAATTTTGAATCAAGCAAAATTTCGCTGTCTTAGAATTTCAAACCCAATAATAGTGGCTGCCGAGTGAAGTGGAAGGGATCCTTTAAAATCTCCTTCGTATGGAATCAAAAGATCTATATCTGCTTGTTCCAAGACATTACTTTTAATTCCCCTTTTTTCACCCCCAATTACTATAAGTAAAGGAGATTTTAAATTACTTTGAAATAGCGGTTGCCCTTTGGATTTATTGGTACAAGCGACGGTATATTTGTGTGATTTAAAGAAATTGATTAAGAAATCAGGGTCTTCTACTAAAGCTATT
>JAEOUI010000119.1 GCA_016839425.1 Promethearchaeota archaeon | reverse complement strand
TCCCCTCACTAAAATTTAGTGGGGGGAATGATATAGTCCACTCCTTTTGGAAACATTAGGATAAAGTGTAATCCCTAGGTTGTAGGTTCGAGTCCTACCCGCGGAGCCCAGCAGAGGAAATATAAAGCTGCCTTGCCAAAAAGGCGGTTTTTTGATCTTAGGCTTGATTTTTTTTGACTGTGATTATAATATTCAGTTATGGCTCTTGGGGCCAAAATAATGAAAGAGGTGAAAGAAATAAAATGAAGGTTGTTTTAAAAGGTGGAAGCGTAGAAGGAAATGATAAAATCGAGAAGTTCTTTATGAAAGAAATCTTTCCAATTCTCGGTTTTGGTATCGCCATTGAGCCTTCTGACAGTATAATCACCGTTTATGAAAAAGGAGAAGGGGGGGTAATCAAGAAATACGTTGATTCGACAGCTGAAGTGATCGTTGAACTTTCCGAGGAAGTGATAAGTCTCATCAAAGGTGGCAAGGTATCTAACGATGAACTGAAACAAAAATCTGGGAATTTCTTTGACGAAGCTCGAGCGATTAAGAAAGTTGAAGAACTACGACCGCCGTTTTCGATAGAATACTATTCTTGCCGATATTCTCCGCCACCAAGCGAAACACAGGAAGTTGAATGTAATGTTCACGGTTCAATAAAGCATATGCAATCTGCTACAGGTGAATGTCCTGGTTGTGGAGAAACCTAAACAATCAAGTATATTTCTCAACGGCGACCGATAAAGTAATAAATGTAATAGGGGTGTAAAATAATAGTGAATATCCACTCCTCTTTTTATTTATATTCTTGTTTGAATCAGCCTTAAATTCCTGTAAACTCTCTTAATTTCCATCAATTTCTTTTTCAGCATTGCCATATATTCTCTGTTTTCAAGTATTATAAGAACCTTTCGCTATACTCAAGAACCTTGTATGTTTGCTTCGCAAGCCATTGACTAATTAACTTTGGACTGGGAAACCTAGCAGAGGAAATATAAAGCCGCCTCGCCAAGCCGGCGATTTTCGTTTGATTTTTGTTCTGTAATCTAATATAATTTTATATAGTAAAAATATAAGATAATATGAATATTAAATCAAAAAAACAAATCTTTGAGAAGCGAAAAGAGGTTGAAAGAAAACTTTTGGAAATACTTAAAGAAACCAAGAGTGATTTTGGATTAAAAGACATAAAAGAGATTATTTATAATGAGGCCGGAAAAGATAGTTTAACTAATATTATTACTATGTTTGATACTGGACAGGGCGTGGCTGAAATTCAGAAGGTGCTTGAGATTATAAACGATGCATGGAATTATTTTCCTCATAAAATCATCGGAGGCCTTTCTCCAGCAGAAAAAATGTTGGAATACGAAAATAATGATAGTAAAAAATTGAGAGAAGTATATATAAAAAAACATCAAAAATTAACAAAAAGGCAAAAAGATTTACTTTGGGGTAGCGAGAGTGGACCTTATTCTCAAGCGAATTTAAAAAAACAGATTCGTATTCTTAATAGTTCAGTCAGTAGAATATTTTTAGTTGTTGAGGCAGAGATTAATCCTACTACTTTTGAGATTGTCAGAAGTAATAGAGATGACGATGAATTTAAAAATAATATAATGATTCAGCAGTTATTAGACAGGGCTGAATATTACGGACCACAGTTTAGTTATGTTGTTACTGCTTTTGAGGAAGAATATAAAAACAACGAGGTGTTGGTTAGATCCGAATACGCTCTAAAATATACCCAAGAAATAATTATTAAAATGCATAAGTATGTGATAAAAAATTTCAGCAGTTAATTTGGAACAGGAGTGATTATTAAATGTATAGATTTGACAGTATTTTATGTATGATATATAATGAAAATGTATAGATTTACTGTGAATTATGAATTCAAAATCATTAACAATAAGTCAAGCAGCTAAAATATTAGGAGTTTCTATTCAGACTTTACGTCGCTGGGACAATTCAGGCATATTATCTTCGATCGGTAGAAAGCCATCTGAACACAGATACTATTTAAAAAGCGATATAGAAAACTATATTAGAAATAATGCAAAGAATTTATTCCTATTCAAGATGGCGCGAAATTGGGTCGTGGATAATTTAGCAATTGAGCCGTTTTCAGATTTTTATTGTTCAGACATTTCTGTGTTTCAGGCGCGATTAACAAGATTAGAAAATGAATTAAGTAAAGTAAAGAGATTGAATGAAATATTTCCTTTAATTTCAGCTATTACTGGAGAGATAGGCAATAATTCTTTTGATCATAATTTAGGCAATTGGCCTGATGTTTTGGGGATATTTTTTGCTTGGAATTTAGATAAAGGAATAATTGTTTTAGCTGATCGCGGACAAGGAATTTTATCTACTTTAAAAAGAGTTAAGGCAGATTTAACAAATCATCAAGATGCCTTACAGATTGCTTTTACTCAAGTGATTTCTGGACGCGCGCCTGAATATAGAGGAAATGGATTAAAATTTGTTAAAGATGTTGTAATTGCGAATAAAATAAGTTTATTTTTTCAGACAGGCGACGCTTGGCTTAAAATCCAAAAGAACGATCCTGATATTAGTATTAAAAAATCAACAGTTAATTTTCACGGCTGTTTAACTACAATTAAATTTTAATCAAAATCCATGACTATTCTTTTGAAAAAATTTGGCACAACTTTGAACGGACGTCAATTCGGTAAAGAATCCTTTGCCGCTTTTGAGTCTTCTTTAAGGAGTATAAAAAATGATGAAAAAATTATAGTAGATTTTGAAGGCGTTGTAACTTTTACGCCTTCTTGGGGCGATGAATTTTTGACTCCTTTGTTCAATAGATTTGGCCAAAGATTAATTTTGAAAAACACTGAAAATCCTTCGGTTCAGGCAACCTTGAAATTATTTGAGAAAATATATAAAAGAAGTTTTAATAAATAAGAAATTTTAAAATTATTCTGCCAGAGGAGCCCAGCAGAAGAAAAAATAAAATAGCGACAAGATGTTGCTATTTTATTTTTCAATTTAGATAAATTTTTATAGTAATTCCACGCCTAATTTTTCGCTAATAACTTTTTTTACTCGGTTAATATCGGCTTTCATCATCTCAAATTCATCTTCTATATCAGTTAATCTTTTTAAGAATTTATCAAGGGTGGTCGTAAGTTTATCTATTTTTTGGTTTATTCTAAATTCCATTTTCTCCATATCCTTTTTGAGAGATGATTCTAAATTTATGTTTTTTTCACTAACTGCGTTCAAAATTACCATTGTTTGTCGATTAAGCAGTTTTTCTACTTCTTTACTAGTTAATTTTTGATTTGGTTTCTTTTTCATCTCACTTTTTTTATTATACTTTTATTCTACTTTTACTATATTTATATGTCAATAGTTGTTGTCAGAACGGTTTTTTCAAATGATTTTTTAAAAAATTATTAAACATGGAGGAGCCCGGCAGAGGAAGAATCCAAAACCGTCTCGCCAAGAAAGCGGTTTTTTTAAGAATTAATATCATTTTTTAAAATTCTAGAGACTAATCTCTACTTTTATCGGCAAATGGTCAGATAAGGCAGTGTCAACAATTTCTAAGTTCTGATGAGATAAATCTTCAGATAGAAAAATATAGTCAAGTTTCCAATTAAGAGTATTCGTCTCAAAACCATTTTTTGAGAAAGAATGTTTTGTCCAAGTCGGATATTTTTTCCTATCAAGATATTTAATTTGAGCATCAATGGTTCTGATTACTTCACTTTTTGGTGTAGAGTTAAAATCTCCTGCGAGGATTGTTGGTTTTCTATTTTTGATAATATCTACAATTTTTTTCGCTTCTTCAATCTTTTTTGGATTATCTTGAAACGCCTTAGAATAACTAAGCTGCGTAGTGAAAACAAAAATTCGTTTTCCTTCCATATCTATTTGAGTTTCTAATAAGTGCCTCGCTTGGTTTTCGTAATCATCAGTCCAATCTGGCTGCTTGAAAAAGTAGTGAGTCTTATGACTTATTATGGGGAAGCGGGATAAAATCATATTTCCGAACTGGACGTCCTTGCCGAATTTCTTCTCATAATTAATGGGAGCAAAGACACTTTGATGTTCTGGAAAAGCTTTTTGGATTTCTATTATGACATTAGTATTTTCCAAATCAAACTTTGGTAAATTACTCGTTACTTCCTGAAGGGCGAAAATATCTGGAGAAAGGTTTTTAATAAAGAGAATTATCTCTCTCCAATTTTTACTATACCAAATATTGTATGTGAGGAATTTAATAATCATATTAGTAAATTATATCACAAAATCTGGAAAGAAAGAGAAAATGGGGACGATAATGGAACGAGGACAGACATCGTTCTTTTATTCGCCGGTTGGCGAAAAGGCAAATTTTTGATATTATAAAATAATGGATAAAAAAACCACTAAATTCTTCTCACTTTTTTGGTTTATTGCTGGGATAATTTGGGTTGTCGCAACTATCAGGCATACGATAGTTAACGATGATATGATTGGGGCTGTAATCTATATAATTGCCGCAGTATTCTCTTTTATATTAGCTTTTGCATATTACAGAAATTTTGTGAAATAATATGGAGAACAATAATAAACAATATCCAGAGGGACATTTTGTGGGAATGTGGATGGCGTTAGGTATTGCCATATTTTCCGGACTAGGAATTCCTCTTTCTATTGTTACGGGCAATCATGGACTTATTGCAATTGGCCCGGGAGCAGGTGTGGCCCTGGGCTTGGCTATTGGCTCGGCGATAGAAGCTAAATACAAGAAAGAAGGAAAGATTAGGCCTTTGACAGAAGAGGAGAAGAAAAGAAAAAAGATAGTATTAACTATTGGCGTTGTCGTTTTGGTAATTCTATTTTTGCTTGGTCTTTTTCTTTTTCTACTACGTATTTAATATCAAATAGGCTCTAATGTCGTTCGTTCTTAGGAGCAACGATTTCAGTTACCGCTTCATTAACGATTTTTTGATAAAATATAACATATGAATATTTTAAACTTTATAAAACGACATCCAGTGCTGACTTATTTTGTTTTAACTTTCGCTATCTCGTGGGGTGGATTAGTTTTGGCTATTGGCGGATTTAGACAGTTAATT
>JAEOUI010000118.1 GCA_016839425.1 Promethearchaeota archaeon | reverse complement strand
TGAAGGGCAACATGAAAACGAGAGCAAGTAGTGGATACAACACTAGTGAACCTTCGTTTCCCATTGGAGTTTGGATGAGTAAAACAAAGCTATAGAGGACTGATAATCCAGCATAACCTTTGACTATGGCAAATAGTTTATCACCAACGCGCTCCGTGTCCGAAAACTCGGATTGTCCGTATAATTTTTTGATTGAGACCAAACCAGAATCCATGATGACCGCGCATATCGAAAATAGAAGCGTTGTTAGAAATAAGGGCACCCAATACCAAGGGACGAATACGAAATTGAAATACGCTTCATTCTCAGCTATCATATTAGAAACGCCATCTGCGGTCAACCAAAGTTTCATGATACCATCGTTTCCGACAAGCATGATCCATAAGTTCGTGCATAATAGGGTTGCAAAAATAATTTGAATCAAATATCTCCTCCTGAGATATTTTCCTGATCTCGTGATTTGTGCGTATCCCACGAACTCTATCCGCTTGGAAAACTTACTGAAACGGCAAAATAATCTCACTACGATGTGTGCTAAAGCATATCCAAGAAATATTGCTAAATAGGGAGTTAAAAATGCTATAAGGTAGAAAAAAAGACTATGTACTGCGTTAGTATTCCCAAAGGGCAAGTTATAGAAATTTTTCGTACTAAAGTCATCTAAGAAATTATTGATAGTGGGTATGATGACAACGAGCGACGAGATTGCTAATGCGATAAGGTAGATTTTAAGCAGTTTTTTATCAATATTCATGATGATTCTATGGAGATGATTTGCATTTTTAAAGATTTATTTTTCGATAAATAACTATTTAATAAACGAAGACTCCCGAAATGTAAAGATCGATAAAATATGATGGATTACAATAATAAAGCTTGATAATTCTTAGATAGAATAAAATGCAAATCGATCAAAGACCGATGGATTTATTAATCTTTTCGTTCATATCCTCTATTTCTTCTCTTGCTGCTTGTCCAAAGTGATCCTCGGGAAGATTTTTGGAATTATAAGCAAACATAATACTTCGTGATGAATTTACAATTCCACCTAAACCAGAATCATTAAAAGCGGGTTTAATATCTGCTGCGGTTCCTCCTTGAGCACCATACCCAGGAATCAGAAAAAAGGATTTTTCAACAATAGATCGAACATATTTCATCTCCGAAGGATAAGTAGCACCAACTACAACACCTAGATTGTTGAAATCATCGATTTGGTGCAATTCTTGACCCCAATTTGCAACTAAGCGCGCCATATGGATGTAATTTCTTTCCAAACGGATGTTCGCCTGCGTAATTTCTACTTGATTCTTATCAATCTCGTCTAATCGGGCGCTAAACAAATCTTGAAAATCGCTCGAACTTGGATTCGATGTTTTTACAAGAACGAATATCCCTTTTGTTTTGTAATTTAAAAATGGTTGTAAGGAATCGAATCCTAAATACGCATTCAAGGTACACGCGTCAGTTCCATAAGCCTCAAACGCTGATTGAGCGTAAGCTTTCGAAGTTGCACCTATGTCGTTTCTTTTTGAATCCAATAAGACCAATAAATCTTTTTTTTGTGCGTATTTAATCGTTTCTTTCAAGGCTCGATAAGATTCGTACATTTCGTAGAATGCAATCTGTGGTTTGATAATCGGAATCAAATCGCATGCATTATCAATGAGAACCTTATTAAATTCCAAGATAATATCGTCTGGATTATCGAGATCGTCTTTTAAGTATTCGGGAATTTGTCCCCTTTCATCCATTCGAGGATCCAACCCCATACAAACAACGCTTCGCTTTTCTCGTATTGATTCGATCAGTTTTTGAATGAACATAATTATTTATTTTCAAATGTATTTTTTAACTTTCAATAATAAGTAATAAGCATTACATTTTTTTATTTTTGACAAATACAATCTAATTTAAGATATCATTAATGCAAAGCAATCGTCTAGTATAATATTAACCAATAATAAGGGATGATCATACAGTGGCTGATCTTAAAGTAGACCTTTACAATTATTTTTTCAATGAATCCTGAGAACGCTGATAATGGATTAATATGACATTTTCAATATCCAATCCTAGATTTCTAATGAACCACGAAAACCTCTAACGCTGTAGAAAGAGGGGGCACTGTTATGATATACAAAGACGTGACCGTAGCGACGATCAGCAAAAATAGCGCCACCGAGTTTTCTAATATCAAGAGGAGTCTTCACCCAGCTCGATGTTTTCGTGTCAAAATTTCCAAGCTTCTGCAACTCTCGATATTGTTGTTCAGTTAGTATCTCAATGCCCATTGCAGCGGCCATATCAATAGCGTTCCCTTCCGGATGCACTCCTTTCTTTTCTCTCACTGTCTGCCCTTCACGGTCGTAACAAATATTTCTACGACCTTTAGGACTTTCTATTGAACAATCGTAAAAAATATATTCGCCCGTCTTTTTATTGTGACCAACAACATCTGGTTCACCACCAGTTCTTTCCATTTCATTGAGTGACCATAGTTTTTCAATATTAGCTTCCGCCCTGGCTTGTACTTTTATCCATTCATTTCCTTTATGGCGGCCCATATTTTTCTCAAAGCGGACTTTCAGCGTATTAAATAGTTCTTTACATTGCTCTGGGGGTAATTCTTTTTTGAATGCAGTGATTGATGGCTTATGCATAATCTTAATATTCATCTCGAGCTTATATGATCATCTGATTAATTTTAAAACGATTAATTTTAAAAAGCTAAAATTTCACTTCAAAAATCACCCACACGTATTTAAATATCCTTGTACATAAAAGTATACTTAAAGGCGAAATCGCTTTTTTATTTTAATAATATTTCCCCATGATTTATCATGAAAACAAACAACCAAGAAGTTTTAATACAACTAAATAACCTTACAAAAAAATTTGGAACTCTTTACGCCGTTCGTGATATGAGTCTTGAAATCAAACGCGGTGAAATCGTTGGATTTTTAGGACCAAACGGAGCGGGAAAAACGACTACCATGAAAATGATGGCAAATCTCCTGAAGCCAAACGAAGGAGAGGTTTTGATAAGGGCTAACGGGGGGCTCCAGAAGTTAAGCAATAAGAACAAGGATTATCTATTAGACAATATTGGTTTTCTCATAGAAATTCCTTCTTTTTACGAAAAAGTAACTCCTAAGGAGATTTTAACATATTTCGCAAAGCTAAAGGGATATCCTAGAAAACTTATTAGCGAAAGAGTTGATAAGACTCTAAATATGATGGAAATGTTAGAATGGAAAGATAAGTATATTGGAACTTTTTCAAAGGGCATGAAACAAAAGATTGGTATAATGTCAGCCATCATTCACGATCCAAATATTGTCGTCTTAGACGAACCTCAAACTGGCTTAGACCCTGCAGCAAGGAAAGAAGTAAGAGATTTTATACTAAAGTTGAAAAAGCAAGGAAAAACGGTTTTCCTTAGCAGTCATCTACTATACGAAATTAGCGAAGTAGCCGATAGAATCGCAATCATTAACAAGGGAAAGTTAATCGCGTTTGACACGCTGGAAAATTTGGAAAGAAAAGTACGCAAGAGCGTGATAAATTTCGAGTTGCTTAAACCACCAGAAGAAAATATTGAATCCCTTATAGACAAACTCAAAAGTTTGATAGGTCCACTCACGGGTATGAACGACCAAGATAACTTAATCAAATTCGATGAAAATACTAAAATCTTTCAGATTTCATTTGATGGAAATCCCGAAAATCAAGCCTTGATCCTGAAAAAGCTCTTAAACGATGGTCAAGAGATATTAGAATTTTCCGTACCGAAAGCGGGTCTTTTAGAGATATTATTCATGGAACTTACTAAATCTGACGAAACTAAAGAAGGAGGTATAGACATATGAAATCACAAAATGAGATATTAAAGAATGAAACGATCATAGAAAGACAAGGAGCTGGAATTAGAAGAAATTTGACTCAAATCGCAGATACGATTGTATTTGACCTCCAAAAAAACCTAAGAATTTTTATGATTATGTTTCTAACATTTTTAGGAATCTTTATACTTTCTTTTATCATCCAGGAATTACAATACGTGCAGGATGTGCCCTTACCTGATGATCCTATCGATTATATGCAGAACTACTTGAGCTTTTTCGGATTTATATTAATGCTTAGCACAGCTCTATTAGCAGGTTCAATAATTGCCGAAGATTTTCACAGACAAACATCTAATTTAATATTTCCTAAGATTAGCAAGATTCGCTTGTTTATAGGGAGGATTATTTCAAGATATTCAATGATAGTATTTTTGATTAGCTTTTACTACTTTCTGATTAGCTTGGTTACATTTTTACAATATGAAGAAACGCCCGTGGTTCTATGGAACTCGTTGGGATGGGCTTTATTATACGCGTTCATGTTATTTTCGTTCGTAACATTCCTGAGTAGTTTTATGAAAAGCACGACATTAAGTATTGTTATAAGCCTGGTTTTCCTGCTTATCGTATTTGATATAATAATATCCCTATTAATGTTTTCAGGAAGTAAAGACATTGAACCTTTATTTATACTTACCTACTACGGATATATTATTACTTCATGCATGGATATGCCCGATCCGAGATATCTTGAAAATATTATCGCAATTCCTTTAGGTGGAGATATAGAAGGCATGGAAGATCTCTCTTTAACATTCATTATTTGGCTAACTCCAAGTGAAATGGCGGCGTTCATAGGAATGGTTTCTTTTTCATTAGCGTTTATAAGTTTTGCCATGATATTTTACAGGCGAAGGCAGAGCAAAAGCGTATAACTCAATAATTAAATTTTTCTTTTTCTTTTTATTATTAGCTGTTTAAACTTTCTAATAAAAGGAGTTATTCTTCATTATCCCCAAAATAATCGATGATTTCAAAGATTTCATCGACTAGATCTTCGAGGTTGACGATCTTCTGTTCTTCGGTTTTCATGTTCTTCACGGTGATCTTGTTCAACTCCATTTCCTTGGGGCCAAGAATGAGCGTGATGAGAACGCCAATTTCACTCGCTTTGCTCAACTGATTCTTCAGGTTACCGAACCGATAATCAACAATACAAGGCAAGTCTTCTTCTCGCAATAATTTTGAAATCTTTAAGGCATAAGAGGACACTTTTTCGTTGATTGAGGAAATATAAACCGTGTCGGTATAGTCTTTTTCTCCAATATATTCTGGTATCAAGCCATAAGTTTCCAAAAATAACGAGAGCATGAGCACCCCCATACCAAATCCGACACCAGTTATTTTATCGTTAGAAAACAGCGATAACAAGTCGTCGTACCTACCACCACCAGAAATTGCTCTTATATTTTCGGTTCCCGTATCGAACACTTCGAAAACCGTTCCCGTATAATAGTCCAAACCTCTCACGACGCTAAAATTGAAGGAACAATACGAATCGATTTTGTTGTCCCTAATGAGAGATTCCAATTCCTTGATCTCCTTGTATCCAATTGATTCAAAAAAATTTTCAGGAATATTTTTAAAATTTTCGACAAGCTCTTCCAAATTTTTGATACCTTTTAATTTTACAATTCCTTCGCTAATTTTTGGGTCCTTAAAAGATTCTTTTAGAAATTCGAGGAATTCTTGATCATCCATTTTTTCAGATTTATCAATGACTTTATACACCATTGGCATGTCTTTTTCTAACACACCAAGTATTAATTCACATACGGCATCGACAAAACGCCGATTATTGTAAAAGATTTGAAATTGTTTTGAAGTAGCTCCAAAGCTTGTTAAAATGTCAATTATGATCTGGAACATTTCTAACTCTGCATAAAGACTAGCTTCGTCAAGGATATCGAAATTAATTTGTCGAAAGCTTCTCCTTCGCCCACGCTGTGGTTTTTCATATCTATAACAAGTAGGGATTGAAAACCATCGTATTGGCTTTTTTAATTCTTGATTCTTTCTTGCTACCATCCTAGCTAACGATGGTGTGAGTTCTGGACGCAAGATTAACCTTTCGCCCTTTTTTTTTTCCACGATAAAAGATTGCTCGTTTACTAATTCTTCTGAAGATTTAGCCGCAAAAATTTCTATTGGTTCCATTAATGGAGTTTCAAATTCTTCGTAATCGTAAAGATTGGCAATATCGCTAACGAGCTCTTCGATCCACCGTACTTTTCTCATATCAGATGGATAGAAATCTTTCATTCCCCTGAGAGGTTCCTTTGAAAATTTTTTCGACATTAATAGGGATATATTTTGATAAGAATTAAGTTTTTACCATTATATAACTTCATTAAATATTTTACTCACAATCAATTTTTTTTGCGACAAAAAAAATTGAGAAGCACTTAAAAATATTGGTTGTATATTAAGAATTAGACTATTATTATTTAATTTGATTAAAACCACGAGTGCTTTTTTCAAGTATTTGGGGATAGAGCACTAAAGCGTCCTATAAATAACTTTTGAATAAAGCAAATAATTTAACCAATAGTATATAAAGAGAAGCCATCATGAGCTCAAAAGCAATGAGAAAGTTGTTTTTAAAAGGAGAAAAATATTTTGAGAGGAAGGAGTTCGAAAAAGCAATATCATACTACGATAAAATCTTAGAAAAAGATCCCAATGAAGCGCAAGCGTGGCTCAATAAGGGCGCCGCCCTTTCGAATCAAAAACGATATCAAGAAGCAATCCAATGCCTTACGATTTCCATTAAGCTCAACCCAAACGATCCCATCGCTGGGTGTAATAAAGGAATAGCCTTAGAGGAATTTAACAAGCAGGAAGAAGCTCTTGAATCTTATCATAAAGCATTTGATTTGGATCCAGAATTTGAACAAGCCAAACGTTTTGAAGATATTTTAACAAAGAAATTAGGAAGGGGCCCAGAAATTGAAGCGTTAAAAAAGCTCGAAAAATCACAAGACTTACTAACCAAGGAAGAGCAACCTACATTGGAAGAAGTGTCTCCCGTCCAAACGAAAAAAATAGAAAAAATAGAAGAAATACTATCAAAAACCGATTCTCAAGTACAAGAAAAAGTCGAGAACTCATCCTATAAAACAACAGTTAATATAGAGCAAAACTTTGAAGCACCTAAGATCGATGTATCAAAATTAAACAACGAAGAAGAGCTTTTTTTTGTTAAGCTCGAAAAGGAAGAAAAAACAGAGGCATCACCCGATGATATGATGATCGAGCAAGAAGAGCTCATACTCACCAAGGTCGAGATAGAAAAACCGAAAGATCAAGCAAAAACAAAAATTAATGTGAGCGAGCAAGACGATTTTATCCAAAAAGTTCCAGAACAAGATTCTCGTTTAAAACACTTGCTAGAAGAACAGTATAATTTAGAATTTAAAACAAGGGATCGAGAACAAGACATCAACCAAGAATTTTATGAAGAAGATCCGTTCTTTAACGATGAAGATAATACTATCAAATTAGAAGAAGATATCGCTTCTAAAACGAGTCAGGAGAGTATCACTACTAGATGTGGCTTTCCTGCTGAAGTTTATGCCTCGTATAACCAAGGATTGAAGCAAATGAAAGAGGGGGATTTTTTAAAAGCGATTATTTATTTTAACGATGTATTGAGCATAGATCCCAGCTTTAGCTGGGCGTGGTATAATAAAGGTCTAACCTTATTAAAATTACTTGACCACGAAGAAGCGATCATTTGTTTTGACGAGGCCATTCAGCTTAATCCAAAACTCGTTGATGCTCTCGCTGGAAAGGGCGTAGCGCTAGGTGCCAGCGGAAATTTAGAAGCTGCTTTAGAATGCTATGAAGAAGTCCTTTTTCTAAACCCTACAAACCATAAGGTTTGGTGTAATAAAGGATTGGCCCTTGCAAAGCTCGGACTTCACGAAGAAGCGATATTGAGCTTTGAAGAAGCATTAGCTCTTAACGCAAGCTTAGTAGACGCTTGGACCGGGAAAGGTGTAGCGTTAGGAATATTAGAAAGACACGAAGAAGCAATTTATTGCTTCGAAGAAGCGTTAAAAATTAAACCAGACTTTAAAGCAGCGCGAAAATATAAGGCAATTGAAGAAAAAAATCTTCAAAAAGATATATTACTAAGAGAAACAACAATCTAATCTTTTATTTTTTTATTCAACTTGTAAAGCTTATGTTATTGAATCTTTAATATTTAGTTAATTCATTGATTTTTTAATACTTGAAACGAAAGATATCATCTCTTTTTCCATTTGTGTAAAGTCTTGTAAATTCCTTTCTATTATATTGACTAATGCAGAACCAATTATTACGCCATTGGCTCCTGCTTGTGTTATTTCAACAGCATGGTCCGGTTTTGAAATTCCAAAACCTACCAAGATTGGAATGACATTATTAGTTAGATTTCCGATTCTATGCATGCTATCTATTGTGATTTGGGAGGTTGAAGTTCTTGCACCTGTAACGCCCATCACTGAAATTAAATAGATAAAGCCTCGTGCAACTTTCAGAATTTTTTGAAGCCTTTCTTCGGTAGTTGAGGGCGCAATTAGAAAGATTAAGCACATGTCATGCTCTTCGCAAGCTTTTAGAGTTAGAGTTGCTTCTTCGATTGGCAAATCAGCTATTACAATTCCATCGACACCACTTTCTTTTAGTTTTTGAATCGTCTTGTCTAATGATTCTTCGATAGTGCTTTCTCCTTGAATAATGATATTATAATAAGTTAACACGACAATTGGTTTTTCGGTTTCCATTCGTATCTGCTTTATAGCATCGAGAGCAATTATTGTATTAATTCCCGCCTTGAAGGCCCTAGTGTTTGCGGCTTGGATCGTTGGACCATCTGCTATAGGATCAGAAAATGGTATACCAATTTCTAAAATATCCGCATATGGCTCAATTGCTATACTTAGTTTTTTAAATTGTTCAATATTCGGATCTCCGGCAACCAAAAAAGGCATAAATTTTTTAGTAGATTTTCCATCGTTATGTTCAAATAATTGAATAATTCTATTTTTTTTCATTTTTTTTCAACTTCTCGTATAAATTTTAAAATTTATTTTAATCCCATTAAATTGATAAATTCCTCAAGGTTAATGATTCCATCGCCGTTTAGATCAACTTCTTTTATCATTTCATTGAGTTGATCGTCTGAAAGGTGCTCTCCAACCTCAATCATTACTTTTTTCAATTCACTTACAGAAATATTTCCATTTTGATCTAGATCGCAGATTTTAAATGCTTCTCTAATTTTTAACTCCCTTGCTCTTGTAAGCACGAGTTTCTTGTAGAGGTTTATAAATTCGTGAAAAGTGATTGTACCATCAGAATTTACATCCGTTTCCATCATTT
Source organism: Promethearchaeota archaeon (assembly GCA_016839425.1). Next base: position 2,692 of record JAEOUI010000118.1, on the reverse strand, counting down.
TACGGACTTTTTCTTTGTTTGGAAGATTTTTATTAATTTCTGTAAAAAGTTTTTTAGCTTCTGCAAAAGAAATTGAGCCGCTTCCATCCTCATCACAAGCTGCAAATAATTTTCTTATCTTATGTAGTTCTTCATCCTCAAGTTCATCATACATTTGTTTTTCACTTTTATAGTCGTTTACTTTTTAATTTCATATTTTTCAGGATCAATCTTAAATTGAAAATGCTCCTTCACGATAGAAAGGTCTTTTCCACCATTTCCGCTGAGATTTACGATAACGATATCGTCTTTTTGAAATTCTTCTTTAATTTTTTCTAAATATGCCAATGCATGAGAACTTTCTAAGGCGGGAATAATTCCTTCGTAACATGATAAATTCTTAAACGCTAATAGAGTTTCTTTGTCCGTGGCTTCTCCAACTCTTATACGACTGAGCTCTTTTAAATAACAATGTTCTGGTCCAACACCAGGATAATCGAGACCCGCACTAATCGAGTGAGTTTCAGTTATGTTTCCATATCCGTCTTGTAATAAGTATTGCATTGCTCCATGAAGAACCCCCTTGCGCCCTAATCCTAATGCAATGGAATGCTTGTCAGTATCCTTCCCTTCACCAGCGGCTTCTACACCGATTAATTTCACGCTTTCGTCGTTAACAAAGTCATAAAAAGCTCCAATAGCGTTACTTCCACCCCCTATACAAGCAATGATGGCATCAGGAAATTTATTTTCGTGTTGCATTATTTGCTCTTTAATTTCTTTTCCAATAACTCTCTGAAACTCCCGAACAATGAGCGGATATGGATGTGGCCCTACCACCGATCCCATCAGATAATGTGTATCATCGAGATGAGAAATCCAATAGCGCAAACCTTCATTGACAGCGTCTTTTAATGTTTTAGAGCCAGATTTAACTGGTATAACTTCGGCGCCCAATAATTGCATTCGAAAGACATTATACGCCTGCCTCTTTATGTCGATTTCTCCCATAAAGACTTTTGTTTCCATACCAAAATAAGCACCAGCAATCGCTGTGGCAAAACCGTGCTGACCTGCACCCGTCTCAGCAACCAATTTAGTCTTACCCATTTTTTTTGCAAGAAGCGCTTGACCCATAACATTATTGATCTTATGTGCGCCACCATGATTTAAATCTTCTCGTTTTAAATATACCTTACAACCTATAAAATTACCATACCTTTTAGCGTGATATAATGGTGTTGGACGTCCGCTATATTCCGATAGAATTTGTGAAAATTCCTTAATGAAATCATCGTCCTTCACATATTTAAAATATGCTTCTTTAAGCTCGTTTAGAGCAGGCATGAGAATTTCCGGAGCGAACATCCCACCAAATTCACCAAAATGTCCCAATTCATCTGGATGCTTGCCTATATAATCCATAATCTAATCATTTATTATTTATGTTATTTATTATGTTTAAAAATGTTTTAATCTTTTTGATGCTCTTGACGCCTCTCTCAGATTCCAAAGAACTGCTTGCGTCAATTCCAAATGGTTTTAGAGAATTAACTAAATCCTCTACATTATATTCATTTATTCCTCCAGCAAGTATTTTTTTAACCTGGGGAGTTTTTTTAAAGATCTCACTTACGAGTTCTAAATCCATCAAGCACCCTTTACCCTCACTGTTATCGAGTAAAAAAGAAAATACCTGATCGCTATATAAATTAATAATATCAATAATGTAATTTTTATTCGATTGACTTACTTTTAAAGCGAGTATTATTTTCTTTTTTTTTTGATTCGATAAAGATGATATTTCGTTTAGATCAAATTCGGGGTGTATTTGGTAAAGCGTTGCTTTTAAATCTTCCATAGTATTTTCAATATCTTCTATGCTTGATGGTTTAAAGACTATCACGGTGTTTAAATTGCTACCTATTTTTTTAAGAAGCTTTATAATTTCTTCCTTATCAAGATTTCTTGGAGAAGCTGGCACACTATAAACAAATCCCACTGCACTTGCACCATATTCAGCACATAAATTTACTAGTTCGATATCTTTTAAACCACAAATCTTTACATATTCAATCAATCTGTCCCCTCAATTCTTGTATCTTTTGCGTGATGTTATTAGAACGCATTATAGAAGAGCCAATTAAGAAGGCATCAGCCCCGCTTGGTTTCAAAAAGTCTATGTCCTGTCGGGAATTTATTCCACTTTCACTTATTATAACAACATCTTTTCCACAGAGAGTTCTAATTTTTGGAATGAGTTGCTTTGAAGTGTTGAGATCTATTTCCAGGGTTTTGAGATTCCGGTTATTAACTCCAATAATGTTGGGAATAATTCCTGAATCAATTAAATCTTCAATATCTTTCAATTCGCTTTCTTGATGAATTTCAATAAGTGGTTCTAATCCTTCTTTTATCACTAAATCGCACATTTCAATTAATTTACAAATCGAATTGATAAGGAGCACATTTGAAGAGCCAAGTCGGGAAGCAATTAAAATTTGTACAGGATCCACGATAAAATCTTTCATTAGACAAGGTAAATGTGTGCTTGATAAAGCAATTTTTAAATTTCCGTAGGAACCGTAAAAATAATATGGTTCTGTAAGCACGCTGAGTCCGACCGCACCAGCTTCTGCCATTTCAAATGTCAAGGATTTAACATTGATATCCGATCTTATATTACCTAAAGTGGGAGAAGCGGGTTTAATTT
>JAEOUI010000117.1 GCA_016839425.1 Promethearchaeota archaeon | reverse complement strand
TTCTCTCCTAAATAGATCTTTAAACATTCTTTTAAAAAAATGGAAGACCTATTATTTAACGGACATATTTCCTTTGAAAATATTATATTAATTGGGAGAAATTTTTCCTATAACAGACATATCATATTCAATCGTGTTATAAGCTTTTAAATTTGAGAAGAATTTATCCAGAATTGAGATTTTCTCATCATTAAAGCTCATGGTCATTGAAACACTTTGAGATAACTTCTTATTATCAATAAAACTCTTGATCCCATTAAAAAATTCCCTGAAGTCTTGGGGACTTCCCGCAAAATCAAATTTTGCTTGAGTAATGGTTGAAACAGTTTCTGATGATTTATTCCCTTCAAAATCTACTATTATTTTATTCGCAGGAGGTAAATGTACGATAAGTGTTATGAAGGATTGGGCTCCTGTTGTGGTTTTTGTTGTTAATTTGAGTTCGGATATGGTGTCTGGTTTCTTTTCCTCGAGATCATTTTCAAGTTTTCTAATAATTATTTCAGGGAGCCCTTTTCCTGTATTATAAGAATATCTTTGCACTCGGGGTTTGGGAACTGGTTTTATTCTTGTACCTGGTTTTGGACCGGGTCCTGGCTTAGGTTCAGTTGGTTCAGCAACACATTCACACGGCCATTTTTTGCATTCTTGACAGCGCTCTCCATCTTTATTGCATAAATTTCTTTTAACTGCTTCATTAAATATAATTAATTTAGCATCATTCGATATTTTCACGCTTGAAATGCTATCATCTTTTAAATAGATTTTTGAATCACTCAGGTAAACCCAAATTTTCTCCTTCACTCCATCCTTAACCATTTTTTTAATAGTTTCAGTTTTAGCAGGGATAGGAAGATTGAATTTTTGAAGAAACCAATTAGCTACGACTTGTGTGGATACTTCTACTTGATGAGTGGGCCACGCTTTGCTTTTTGTATAAGCAGCCTTGATTTTATCTTTGATTTTACCTTCTGCTCCAAGTAAATCCTTAATGATTTCCTGTCGCGATCTACTTGCTTCTCCTATTGCACCGGGATCAAGTTCAGCTACTTCCAAGTTGGCTTTTGGATAATAAAGAAAGCGATAAACATTAAAAATCGCAATTATAAGATTTTGTTCTATATTTTTCTTTCGAATCTCTAATTTATTTCTTTGTTCCTTTGATAAATTAGCTAAATCTTCCTTTTTAGTTTCCATCAATTGATATGCTTCAAATTCCTTAGCAATTTCTCTCATGCGAGCTATCTGGTTTTTATCTCCCACCATAAAAAAAGTGGTATTTTTATTAACCCGTGGTGCATTATCTTTCGAATAGTTCCAAATTTGGTTCACTATATTGGGAACCTTGTCATCCTTTGAATCGACATAGGTGGTTTCATAGTCAATTATAATTAATTTTAGATTTTCGTCATCCTTAACTTCACTTGGACCACTAGGTAATGATTTTATTGAAAAAATAGGCCCTCGGAATAACTGTTCTATCTTTGAAGTTAATCTCGCTCGAATTTTTGATGATTCTACAATAGCCATGTAATCTTGAATGATTTTATTTATTGTTGGTTCCGATTTAAAGAAGCAACGGCCATTGCTTTCTTCGTAATACCAAAATTCTTCATCCATTTTTTTTAGAAGGGTCAGAAACGTGCTTGCTTGAATTCCAGGAGTTAACACGCTACCCAATAAAGTATAGCCGTCCATACCCTTCTTGTCTTGTGCAATTATCAACGAATAAAGATAAATAGCATTAGAAACTCGGGTCACGATCGGGGGTAGCTTTTTGGATAAATAATCGGCATTCCAAAGTTGAGCTTTAGCGTCTCCATTTTCGTTTGCAATGTCTGCTTGGATTGCAGGAATCAAATCACCTTTTTGTATTTTCCCTGTCAATTCATTCCGAACATATTGATTATCTAAGTCAACAAATGCGGGTTGTATTAAATGTGCATCTTCTTCTTTTTTCTCCCACATGTCTGCAACTACTCTTGCAAGTAAGCGTAAAGCACCTCGAGTTTTTTGAAAGGTGCTAATGCTTGAAACCCTATTTTCGAGTATATCAATTAATTCGGGATGAAATGGATATGAAATTTCCATTTTTTTCAAATAATCTTTGGTTTTAAATTTATTATTTAATTCATCACATTCGCTATACATTTGAAAATAATTTTTCACTACTTTTTTTCCTGACTCTTCATCCCATGATTTAAAAAGACGTCGTCTAACCACGCCATAGATTTCGCTTTCTTTCGTTGGATATACAATTTGAGCCTTTCTAGAAACCACGCTTTCTGATTGGCTTATTGCAGAATTGACTTCTGCAGTAAATTCATTAAAGGCGTCAACGCTTGATGCTAATGTTAAGACCACAACAGCATTTGGTTTTTTTGAAACTGCAGACAAGAGATCAAATAAAAATGTGACTGTCTGCTTTGAAAGAGTTGTTCCTCCGACTACTACTGATGCGGCTCTAGAAAAATATGCGGCAGGTTCATCAATCAAGATGAGTATTGGATCATTTCCCATAATTTTTTCTAAGGAGTTAGCTCCAGGGGATACCCGTGATTTATCATTCATTTTAATTGAGTCATATGCTTCTTTCCCACCTAATTGATAGGCTAAGTCACCCCAAAGAGTTTGAACAATAACCCCATCATCTCTAACATCCCCAGCTTCTGGATTATATTCTTCACCATCCAAGCAAGCAATTTTAACCCCACTTGGTATAGCTCTCGATCCAACAATTTCTTTAAAGGTGTCAGATTCAATTTTTCTCCCCGAGAAAGCATGAAATAAGGAAATCAAGCAATGTGTTTTTCCACCACCAAAACTCGTTTCTAATTTATAGACGGAATTATGTTCAGGGTGGGATCCGTTCAATTTTTCCAATACTTGTTGAATTAATGTGGATAATGCGTCAGTGACGTGTGTTTTTTCAAAGAATTCATTTGGGTCTTGATAAATTAATTCGGATTTCTCTGCGCGGACTTTTGATAATGATGCTGCAAACACGTCTTCTGTTAAGGTTCCTTGAATAACTTCAGGATAAGGTTTATTTACTTCCCATACTTTTGGTAATTTTATTTCAAACATATTTTTAATCCTCCTCCTTAAAAATATCTCTATCTGTAAGAAGTGATCCTTTTTTAATGATTTTTTCTTCAGTTGAAACTAATAATTCTCCTAATAATTTCTTTTCTTCTAAATTTTTTACTTCTGGGATGGTATTATATAATGCTTTCATATATTCACGAAAAGATTTGTCTCCATCTCTCCTTAATTTGTTAACCACAGAATCATAAAGCTTCTGCCCACCTTTTTGGTAAGCAAGTAAAGATAAATGGACTGCATTTATCAATATACCTTTATCTTTTGGATTCTCTAAATCAATAAATCCCTTTTTTTCTCGCGTTGATGGAGAAAAAAATTCAATATCAGCTGATTTTTTAGTAATAATTTTATGAACATTTTTTAATTCATCAATATTAATCCCTATTGACAAAGCTAATTGTCTTGCTTCGTCAAAAGGAAATCTTCTTGCTCCATAAAAATACCAAGCAATTAAATAAAATTTTGAGACGGTATCAATATTTTGATATTTACCTTCAATAATTCGCTTAAGAATTTGTTCAGTCACTATATTTCTAGCAACCTTTAATGCCTCTTCTGACCGGATTTCTTCACCCTCAATATTTTTTACTGGATAATATTGACTAAATTCGTGTAATACAGGACCGAAAGTAGAGATGAATAAATCTATGCCATCAATCCCTAACTTTTGAAATTCTTGAGTCTTTTTTCTGACAATTTCTTTAATAGAAGGTAAAACATCGTCTTCCCACCATGCATTTTCCATAATTTTTATTCGTTTTCTACATGTCAGTAAAATAGTTGTTTTTACGGCATTTTTTTTAGCAATATGGAGACTATGTTCAGATTCTGTATGAACCGGCCAAGATGCTGTAATTTCAAATCCCGATTCCATCAATGCCATTGCAAGAGTATCCCAAGCATCGGTTTTTTTATGCGTAAACATTATAGTCAATATTCCATGTGGTTTTAAG
>JAEOUI010000532.1 GCA_016839425.1 Promethearchaeota archaeon | reverse complement strand
ATTAAATTTGGTTATTGATAAAAAAAAACCACACAGACCTGGAATAAGTAATGAAATTGATGTTGACGGCAAGGGTGGGGGGGGTTTTCGCTATTATGAATTAAGCGATACCCTAATCAAAGACAACGACATCAACTGGGAACTAAATGAAAAAGGAAAACTTATCGCAGAAGCAGTTTTCCTAAATACTGACTTCAAATATCAAGAGCAACTCCAGGAAGGAGTTTTCTTGGGAGGAAAAAGGAATAAGTATGCATTGTGTATTTTGGATAAACATGTTAGGATTATCTCAAAACAAGAACTAAGTAGCCTAATTAAGAAAGTGCCTAAAGAACGTGATATTCTTGAGATATTCACTAATTGCGGATTGGCTTTAAAATCAAATGAACTTGATGAATCTATACAAATAAAAAAACTGCCCTATGAGATTCTTAATAAGTTCAGTAAGAATAAAACATGAAATACTATGATAAATTAAAGGAAGATGAAAGTTACAAAAATCATCTGAGTGATGAGACTAAACCTTTTATAGCAAGTATTGAAAAGAGCCTAAATTTCAGCAAATTTAGATATTATCAGAAGGAAGCCTTGAATGTATTTGATTTTCTTTACAATCAAAATGATTCTTATGCCTTTAAAGAACAACTTTTTGAGAAAGGCGCTTATTATTATGGCTTCGAGATGGCTACCGGTTCTGGAAAAACTTATTTAATCGGTGCAACTATCGCTTACTTAGAATCAAAGGGAATCAAAAATTTCTTAATTTTAACACCAAATACCACGATATATCACAAAACTATTAAAAATTTTGACCTGAATAGCAATAAATGCATCTTTAATGATAATTTAGATTTCAAATATAATTTGATTACTGGAGAAGATTATACGAATAGGAGCAATAGTTATAATCCAGAAATTGAAATAAATATTTTTGTATTTAATATTCAAAAATTCTTTGACCGAGTAAAAGGAGAAACGGGGGATTCTGCTCTCAAGATAAAAAAAGCTTGGGAACAAGGTGCATTGAAAGATATTGATGGTAATGTTGTCTCACTTCATGAATTTTTGGTAGAAAAAGAATTAGCAATAATAACCGACGAAGCTCATCATTATCAGCAGCCTAGATCTAGGAAAGTCATTGAGGACTTGAATCCTTCTTGCATTCTTGAATTTACCGCAACCGCTGTTGAAGATGAAAACTGGAGGAGAAAACAAAAAATAATCTATAAATATTCTTTAGGAAGGTATATAAACGATGGTTTTGGGAAGAAGATTAGGGCTTTGGGTCATGAAACTCCTGAATTAGATAAATCCCACAAAACAGAAATTATAGAAGCTGATAAAGAAAAGATAATAATTGGTTTATTAATACATTTTCTTAAAAAGAAAGCTCTAGGTAACTATAAACCAATTCTTTTGATACGTGCTAGAGATCTAAAAGAGCATGCAAATAAGGTAAGTAAATTTATATCAGAAGAATTGCCTTATGAAGATTCTTTAATTGAAAAAATCTATGAAAAATTCTTAAAAGATGATAAATATGAAGTTATCGGACTAATAAAAGAAAAAATTTCTCTAGTGGAATTTAAAGAAGAACTTAAAAAAATCAAGGATAAAACCATCATTTATCATAATGATAGTACTGCGGCAGAGGAAGAATTATTTGAAAATGTTGAAAATAACGAAAAAGAGGTGGTAGTACAAATTAAAAGAGCTGAAGAGGGATGGAATGTTGATAATGTTTACACAATCCTTATCTTGAATAATACCACCAAAGAGATAAAAACCTATGTTAAACAATTAATTGGCAGGGGTCTTAGATTGCCCAAAGAAAAAAGACAGAATTTTCAAGATTCTTTTAAATCTCAAACTGAATTGCTGCATGTCGTATGTGAAAAAGGAGGAAATTTTTCAAATTTTATAGAAGAAGTAAAATCAGAATTAGAAATAGAAGATGATGGAATGGAGGAAGAACTAAAAGAAGAAATTTGTAAAAATAGGATTTTATTAGCCAATATAGAAAAATATAATGATCTTGTTTTACCGGAAATTAATTTT